>JAFGFY010000010.1 GCA_016930795.1 Deltaproteobacteria bacterium | reverse complement strand
TTTCCATGAAATTCTCTTCTTCAGGAGGTTATATGATGTTTGATGAGCTGGACCAGATGGAAAAGAATGACCGCTATGTTGACCATCTATGAAGATTTTGTTGCCCGTGTCGAGTCGCTGGGTTTCATGGCCTTGTCGAGGCTCTTGCTAGGATTGCCATCTCTAGTTGATGAGACCAGAGAAAGTCTCTGGCACACCGGTCTCGATACCGATCCCTGGCGCTGGAAAGATCGCGTTGCTGAAGAGAAGTGCCTGGCTTATGGATGTATCCTGGGTGGGAACAAGGGTTTTGTCGCCCGGCGCATGTACCCGATTTTCTATGCCGCCTTCCATCCAAGACTCCCTATGACCGAGCGCTGTAGCAGCGGAACAGTCAACCAAAAAACCTGGCAGGTTTGGCAGCTTTTTGAGGAGAAAGGCACACTGAACACGAGTCAGGTGCGGCAAATCCTGGGCGTCCGCCGAAAACAGGGTGCTGGTGCCGTTGATAGGGCCATCCAGCGACTACAGAGCGAGTATTACATCACAGTAGAAGGTAATGAACGCAAGATCAGCGCCAAGGGTGAATCCTATGGTTGGCCGATTAACCGCTATGGCCGAGTGGAGGATTGGGTGCCTATCGATTGGCTGGAGGGCGCTGACGACAGGGGCGGTAGAGGAGGCCAGGGAGTTGATCCTGGATGAGGGCATGGCGATGTCGAAAGGTGTAAATCGGCAGGATCTGGCAAAAAAGCTTGGTTTAAGAAAATGACGTCTTCAGGCTTGAAAATACGAATCGTTAGGGCGAAACGAGAAGATCTTCCCCGGGTTTTAGAGTTGATGAGAGGGCTTGCCGAGTTTGAGAAACTACTCGATGAGTTTCGGGTGACGGAAGCCCTCTTGGAGCGTTATCTCTTTAATCGAGATCCGGTAGCCGAGTTGCTTGTCGGATGCATTGGTGAAGAGATCCATGGTTACGCGCTCTTCTTCCACAATTTCTCTTCCTTTCAAGGTCGGCAGGGCATATTCCTCGAGGACGTGTACGTCGAGCCGCCCTCCCGCGGAAAGGGCTTGGGCAAGGCCCTATTCGTCGAGGTCATGCGTATCGCCCGGGCAAGAGAATGTCGAAGATCAGAATGGGTAGTGCTCGACTGGAATCAGCGTGCGAAGAAGTTTTATGAGTCACTCGGCGCAAAGATTCTCAGTGATTGGAGGCTCTGCCGAATGGATGAAGCCGCTATGCATCGACTCGTATCCGGAGATTGCGAGGAAGATAATGAACCCGCTGGAGGCGACGGCTAACACCGCAGCCCTGTTATGGGCAAGAAGTAAACCGAAAGAGAGGATGTATCTTGAAGGAAAACATATATCTTGAAGCCCTGAAGAATATTGGATCGCTGGTTGAAGGTGAAATGGACCTCATTGCAGTGATGTCAACAATATCGTGTGAATTGTATCATGCGTTTGAGTATTTTAGCTGGGTTGGGTTTTACAGGAGAATAGATGAAAAGATATTGAAAGTAGGGCCATATCAAGGCACACACGGATGTTTGACAATACCTGTTGAAAAAGGTGTATGTGGGAAATGCGCGAGAGAAGGGGAGACTCAAATAGAGAATGATGTGCGTGGGATACCCCATCACATCGCCTGTTCAAATGATACGAGATCTGAAATCGTGATTCCCATAAAAGATGGCGAAAAGAATGTCAGGGCAGTATTGGATATTGATTCAATGGAGATAAACCGTTTTGATGAAATAGACCAAAAATACCTGAATAAGATATGTGAATACGTTTCAGAGAGGTTTATATGACTCCAACGCATTGGATGGCGTGCTAGAGCGCGCAGACGTGCAAGCATTCAATTGGACACCGCATAAAATGAGAACTACAAATAAACAGAAAATATTTGGATCATCCGTTGGAGTCATCATAGCCATAGCACTGCTTTTTTCATCCGGTTTGAAGATTCCGGTCTTAGATAGCATGACGGATGCTTACTTTCGTAAAGCAATAACGAAAGCCGGAGTGGCCTATGCTACGTGTAGAGTGATCAACGCTTCTGTCTCAATCATAAAGGATTCAACCCTGGAGTTGGAACCGGCAGGAGTGGGGATATCTTTAGCCGTAGGACAGGCCTTGGACCCGATTGACGACATGACTGAACGATTGTCGGATGTGCTCGTAACGGCGATTACATCATTAGGGGTTCAGAAGCTGGCATATGAAATCAGCGTATCATTTGTCCCACGCATGCTTTCTGTTCTTCTGCTTGCCCTGTCTATTCTACTATGGTTCGAGAATGAAAGGCTAGAATTCCTTCAGAAGACTATAACGCGGTTTATTGTGCTTCTCATCATTGCTCGCTTATGTCTTCCCATATCATCAGTAGCGGACGAGTATCTTCATAGACAGTTTTTTTCCGATCAGATATCAGAGGCAAATGAAAAATTGGCGGTCGGATCGGCTGAACTTGATGAATTAAAGGACCTATCGCTTCCTGAAACCGATGGCGTTTTGGGAACTATCGAGAATAGCGCATCCTTTCTTAAACAAAAGACGACAGGATTTAAGAATGCCCTTGTGGCTACTGTTACTAATGCAGGCGATATCATCGAGAATCTCCTGAAACTGACATATCTATATGTCGGAATCTTTCTGATACAAGTCATTATTCTGCCATTGCTGTCATTTTGGTTTCTTGTGAAGACCGCAAATGCCCTTTTTCATACCAATATTCCAGCAATATGGCATCATTCAGAACTATTGAAAAATAAAAATGGTCAGCAGATCAATCCAGCGAAAGGATAATCATCCTGCCGATTTTAAAGCCATATTTTTATATTTATCAAATAAGGTGTTTAGATGATGGCAAAACTCAGAAAGATTATACTGGTTATTATTCTTGTATTTTCTCTATTCCTCGCGGGGATTTCGATTACATTGATTTGCATGAGTCAAAATGTAATGCATACTCTTATGGGAATCGGTTATCTTATTCTTTCAATTCTAGTGTTTTCATATGGAATATATCGCTTTAATGCTCTGAGAAAAGGTAAAGAATAAAGAGGGTTAAATGATTAGGATGGTCGGGTTAAGGATAACAACGAAAGAGCGATTGATGGGATTTATATTCCTTAGCATACTTGTCAGTCAATTCCCTTCTTACTCACAAGAAGAAGGCTCATTCAAGATATGGCTCAATGCATTAAAGGAGGAAGCTGAGAATAGAGGTTATAGCAGGGAGTCCATCAATTTGGTGTTTTCTGAAATCAAGGGGCCAGTAGAGCGTATTCTTGCCAACGATCGAAATCAGGCGGAGGTTGTCCAGACATATGCAGACTATTTGGATAGCCGAGTCAATAACTGGAAAAGAACGAATGGTATTGAGCTCATGAAGAAGCATCGGGACCTATTGCAGGAGATAGGTCGAGAATATGGTGTGCAACCCAGATTTATTGTCTCCATTTGGGGGATGGAAACGGGTTTTGGCACTGTGCCAATAAAGGAGTCTGTTTTCAGCACCTTAGCCACCCTCGCATACGACAAACGGCGGGCGGATTTCTATCGAGCGCAATTCTTTGCTGCTTTGACAATTCTGGATAGCGGCTTTCCTCCCTACGAAAGAATGAAGAGCTCTTGGGCAGGAGCAATGGGGCAGTCTCAGTTTTTGCCGGAGAGTTATCTTCGTTATGCTGTAGATTACAATGGGGATGGGAAGCGAGATATCTGGGACACTGAGGCGGATGTATTCGCTTCCATAGCCAACTACCTCTCCTCATTTGGCTGGAACGACGACGAAACATGGGGTCGCCGCGTGTTATTGCCGACGAAAGATGAGAAAGCATTCTTGTCTGAACTACAAACGGACCTGATTCCTGACAGACGATGTGAGAAATTTCCAAGTATTGGGATCTGGAAAGATTTACAGGAATGGCAGGCCTTGGGTGTACGCAGAATGGACGGTACTGATCTCCCCAATCGACCTATTCCTGCCGCTTTATTGCCGGCAGACCCCGGCGATGGCGAAGGGTTTATTATATATGGGAATTTTTGCACCATCATGCGGTTTAATCCGGCGTTCAAATACGCCCTATCCATAGGCTTGTTATCAGATCTCATCGAGTCGGACTGAAGGTGTTTTTTGAGGTCTATCGTTTTATAACAAAAAATTCTATAGCCACTGGGCGGCTTTTGCCCTACTGAAAGGAGGTACTCCCATGGTGAAAAATCAAGAAATTTCCCCAAGGA
>JAFGFY010000009.1 GCA_016930795.1 Deltaproteobacteria bacterium | reverse complement strand
TGGCGAGTAATCACAGGTCCTTTTTCTACTTGAGGACGGTCCATGGCCAGCATAATCCCGTCCAGGAGCTCCGACTGCTTGACCGGCTTTACCAAATACCCGCCTATCCCAATATCCTTGCAGCGCTCAGAGTCCCCTCTCATGCCCACAGATGTCAGCATAATGATCCGCAAATCGGAATTATTAGGGTCTTCTCTGATCCTGCGGCCTACCTCAAAACCGTCTATATGGGGCATTTGAAGATCAAGAAGAACCAGTCGATAGGGTCGCCCGGCATCGCGTGCGTTCTCCAATTCAGCAAGGGCCTGATTTCCATCTCCGACTGCAACAGGTTTTAGGCCCCACGAAGAGGTCATTTCACGAAAGATGACGCGGTTCGTGGCATTATCGTCCACGATGAGCACAGGCATACCTGACATATCCTGATTCTTTAATGAGTATGCTTCGGTTATTTCCTTATCACTCAATTCAAAACGGGCCGTAAAATGGAAGGTGCTTCCTTTTCCCACCTGGCTTTCCACCCAGATATCCCCTCCCATCAGTTCCACGAACTCCTTTGAGATGGTCAATCCGAGGCCAGTTCCCTCGTATTTTCTGGTGATCGAAGCATCTGCCTGCTGAAAACTCTCAAAAATGGTGTCCAGCTTATCAGCGGGAATCCCCACTCCGGTGTCTGACACCATGAAATGAAGAAGAATGGATGTCTCGTCTTCTTCCTCGATCTTTACATCGAGGCCGACTTCTCCCTCTTCAGTGAACTTAATGGCGTTTCCCAAGAGATTGACAAGAATCTGTCTTAACCTTGAGGGGTCTCCTACCAGCATAGTAGTGACTTCCGGCCTGATGCGGCAGGTGAGTTCAATTCCGGCTTCTCCTGCCTTGACCGCCACGGTTTGAACGGCATGGTCTATGGTCATACGCAGATCAAAATCGATCTCTTCCAGTTCCATTTTCTCTGATTCGATTTTTGTCAGGTCCAGGACATCGTTCAGAATGGACAGCAGGGAATTGGCCGATGTGTTGACCGTTTCCAGATACTCGCGTTGTTCCCCGTTGAGGGGGGTGTTCAGGGCCAATCCTGTCATGCCGATGATCCCATTCATAGGAGTACGAATTTCATGACTCACATTCGCCAGGAACTGACTCTTGGCGATGTTGGCCTTCTCGGCCGCGACCTTTGCTTCGCGCAGCTCATGCATGTAGGCTTCCTTGCGTTCATACAGGGTACCCATGGTATAGGCGGTGACCACCAGAATCCCTGCCCAGACGGTGATGTCATACCATCGACCCTCGATAAATATATGTTCCGGCTCTCCGACAAATAGGTCCGGGTTGTAATAGGCAAGAAGCCCCACAAGAAAGACACTGGCAAACGCTGCCAGCGTAGCGTAACGGCGGCCGTAATAGTAGGCGGCAAACAGCGTAGGCCAAGTGTAAAATCCCAAGACCATACGTTGAGCGGTGACGAGATTATTGATGATGACGGCAACGACTATCATGGATAAAATGAGCCATAGCTCCTTATCCCATTTAGGCTTAATCCTCTGCACCGCTAATCCTGCAGCTGAATATTTTTCTCTTTCTGTCTCTTCTCTCATCTTATATCTCCCTCTCCCCGATTCCAGGTCTCCCGATAATCACCCGAAAAGACACAAGATCCTTCCTAGATTTGAAAAGGTATTACAGTCGGTGCCCTCACTAATTGGAAGAACACTATCTTGCCTAAATAAAGCAATTGCCGTGCCGTGAGCATGAGTTTCTGTTTTCATTGAATTTCCCTATATTACAATAGGTTAGCATCTTGATGGACCGTGGAACAATGACGGAGAAAATCTCTGCCAATTCCTTTGGGAAGCTCCGTGCAAAAGAGTGGTAAAGAATTACATATTATTCAGGAAAATCCATAACCGGTCTCGAAATGGTACAGAGTTCGCGGGAGGGTAAAGTTAGGTTTCATAGATGTCGCCATTGACCTAAGGACACGGGCGAAGCTGAATAAAAGATGGTGGATTGACGGGGCCGTCCACATCCACATTGATGAATTGAGGTCAAGATTTGAGGCCCTCTATTCTTCTCACGGCCGAAGGGGGCAGACCCCAAGAAAGCTCGGGGTCGAAGACGGAATCCGGATTTCTGCCCTTCCAGGGCTATATATCGCGGAACGATTTCATAGCTTGACTTTCAGCAAAAATTGACTAAAATGAAGCCATCATAAAGAGCTGCTCTTAGTCAGGGGGCTGGTTTTTTTCTGAAGGAAGGATCCATTCTGTTGATAGTGATATCCTGAAGTTGAGAACCATAATAATCAGTGTAAAGGAGGGTGTCACTATGGCTAATGGAACTGTGAAGTGGTTTAATGAACGAAAAGGTTTTGGCTTCATCGAACAAAAAGATGGTCCGGATGTATTCGTTCATTTCTCAGCAATTAATACAGAAGGTTTTAAGTCTCTCAATGAAGGTGACCGGGTTACATTTGACATAGAACAGGGAAGTAAAGGCCCAGCTGCGACTAACGTCACTGTCATCTAGCTCGTTTTAATGTGAGATATCAAAAGGGCATCCCGCGTGATGACGGATCGCCCTTTTTTATTCGCGCACTTTTCATTCGGATTTTTAATGAAATCCTCTGCCCGAATCGGCGGGGCGTCCAATCCCATAATCTAGTAAACTGGAAAGGATATCAATAGGCTATATGTTAAATACGATTATCACTGGGACCGGAAGTTATATCCCGACGATAAGGGTGAAGAATAAGGCATTCCTTGATAGGGAGTTCTACAATATCAATGGAGAAAGGATTCAGAAGTCCAATGAAGATATTGTCAAGCAATTCCAAGACATCACATGCATAAAAGAGAGGCGATACGCAAGTGACCACCTCAAGACAACGGATATCGCAATGGAGGCTGCAAAGGCCGCCTTGGAGGGGTCTGACAAAGAGAGCCTTGATTACTTGATCGTGGCCCATAATTACGGGGATGTGGGAGCTGGAGGAGGTGCAAGATCTGACTTTTGCCCGTCCCTGGGTTCAAGGGTCAAGCATCTGCTCGGAATAGAGAACCCCTATACGGTCGCATATGATCTTCCCTTTGGGTGTCCAGGCTGGCTTCATGGTGTGGTTATCGCCGATCAGCATATCAAGTCAGGCAATGCCAAGAAGGTCCTGGTTATCGGGGCGGAGACCCTTTCCAGGGTTGTTGATAAGCACGACATCGACAGTATGATTTTTGCCGATGGGGCCGGCGCCGTCCTTTTAGAGGCCACGGATAAGGATGAGGGGATTCTTTCTCATGTGACCCGGTCTGACACAAAGAATGAGGCATTCCTGATTTGGAACGGCAAGACATACGGCCCCGACCGTAGTGACGAGGCCATCTACCTCAAGATGCATGGCCATCAGATCTATAAATATGGGCTCAAGGTGGTGCCGCAGGTGGTCAAGCTAAGTCTCGAAAAGGCCGGCCTCACGTTAAGCGATGTAAAAAAGATCCTTATTCACCAGGCAAATGAAAAAATGGACCAAGCGATCCTCAAGAATACATTCAAATTGTGCAGACTAAAGGGATTACCCGAAGACGTCATGCCCATGACCATTTCCTGGTTGGGCAACAGTTCAGTGGCCACCCTTCCGACGATGTTTGATCTTATGCAAAGAGGAAAACTGAACAATCACAGACTGCATTCCGGAGACATCGCGGTTTTTGCCTCCGTCGGTGCGGGAATGAATGCCAACTCCATGGTCTACCGAATGCCATAGTCCAGACAGAACTTGGCTTCAGGAAACCATTTCCCAAAATATACCTGCCCTTTGACCTCGTTGCGAGAGACCTTATTAGTGCCTCGTATCATACTCATATTGTTGATCCCTGCAATCCGTCCTCCGCAGCCCGCCGTCCATTGCAAGTTATTGCGGAGGACAGGTAGCCTGTTACGGAGGATGGACAAGCTGCAGGGATCTACAATAAGGTTTCGAGCGCGACTGACAGGTCAATTGTGATGGCCTAAAATCTTATTGATAATTATGGGAATGCATGGTTAGTTTGATTTTGAAGTGAAGCGCTGGGAGGACCTTTATGGCTGAGAAGCCACCCTATGAAGAACTGAAGCAACGGGTCAAAGACTTAGAAAAGGAGGTCTTGGAACTCGAAAGACTGACTAATCAAAATGCGTTGATGCTTCGCATCAGTCAAGCCCTTCATGAGCATAACGACCTGGAGAGTCTCCTGAATTTTATCACCAGTGAGGTTAAAGAATTACTCCGAACAGAAGCGGCTGTTGTGCTTCTTCTGGATCACGAGACCCGGGAACTCTATTTCATTGCCTCCGCCCATGAAGATCCGGAAGTTGGAAGGCGCGTCAAAGAGATACGATTCTCTCTTGATCAACTCGCCTCCGGAAAAGTGATTAAAACAGGAGAGCCATTAATCTACTGTGAAACGTCTGATGTGACTCTGTATCCTGAGAGGGATAAAAAACTCGGGTACGTTTCAAGAAACTTGATTTCAGTGCCCCTGAAGGCCGAAGGGCGAATCATCGGAGTGCTCAATGCCGTCAACAAGATAGAAGGAACTTTTTGTTCAAGAGATGTCGATCTGTTGAGCATGGTTGCAGGCACGGTCGCCCTGTCCATAGGGAATGCCAGGGTTTCTGAAGAGCTAAAGGGGACCTATCGAGAGGTTTCAAGTTTAAACGCTGCGAAGGATAGGACCATCAAACATCTGTCCCATGAATTGAAGACGCCGGTGCAGACATTATCATTATCCATAAATATCCTAAAGGAGGCGCTGAAAGGAGTTCCCGAACAAGACTGGAAACGACCACTGGAGCTATCGAAGAAAAGTCTGAAACGGATCATTGCTATACAGGAAGAAACTGCAGACATTATGCAGGACAGGCAGTATAAGAGCTATGGCCTGATCAGCCTTATGTTTGAGCAATGCTCCGATGTCCTCGCAGGTATTTTTGCGGCAGAATGTGGAGATGGGCGTCTATTCGAGCATATCAAAGACCGAATCGAGGAGGGTTTCGGCCTAAGGAGGGGGGAACCCGAGAGAATTATCCTCGATGAGTTTATACAAACAAGAATCGAGGCATCACAGAAGTGGCTCGACCATCGAAGAATCGATCTGGACTACATTCTCGATCCGGACTTATTTCTCTTTCTGCCAAAAGATATGCTTGGGAAGGTCATCGACGGCCTGATAAGAAATGCGATAGAAAACACACCCGATGAAGGCAGAATTGAAATCAGGGCCAATAATGAAGGGGACAGAATTGAGTTTTCAGTGCATGATTTCGGGATTGGAATTGCAGAGAAGCATTGTGAAAAAATTTTTCAAGGATATCTTCCTACACAGGACCTTATGAGATATTCAACAAAGAGCCCTTACGATTTCTACGCGGGTGGAAAAGGGGCGGACCTTCTCCGAATGAAGATATTCTCTGAAAAGTACCATTTCAATATATCAATGGAGTCCCGATACTGTCCCCATATTGATCAGTCACAAGGGGGAGTCTGTCCAGGTGTGATCAGCAAATGCTCCGCTCTCACTCTATCTTTCCAGGAATCGAAGGTTTCCTGAGACAACCTGTTGAATCGGGTCTTGTTGCCAATATCCTAAATCACTCACAAAGGAGACGTCGGCATAAGGCCTAAACACCCGGACCACGGGATGAGCAGGCCCACAATAAGCAGAGACGCCGCCAACAGAGCAAGATTCCGCCGACTCCCTCCCCTTTTCTGAATGAGCCACCAAGCCTGCAAAAAGACGACGACCATTCCCAGAGCACCAATGAATGCCTGTTGCTCCACAAGATTCACGCCTCCCCATAGATTTGTCGCTCCTCCGGGGAATCTCATCAGCAAATCGGTGGTCCGATTAGACCCGTAGTTCATCAGGGGGAAAAGCGGCAGGATTCTATAATTGACTGAAAAGAGACAGATCGCAATACATAACATGATGTAGGTTTGTGCTTCGGTCATGTAGTCCTTTCTAGGTCGGGTGAGGAACGATGAAGTATTTCGTGCAAGTCGATAGGTGAAGGTGTATAAACCGAGCCCCAAACCGAGTGCCGGGAAGAAACAGGCTAGCCAGAGGGAAACAATAGCTCGCAGCATTGTGTTCGTTCCGTTGGAAGCATGCTGGAGTTGACTCTGGCCCAAAAAGAAAAAGAGAGTTTGCCAGTAAGTCCACAGAGTCAGCATGCCTATTCCGAGGACGACTAGCACGATTCGGAACGTCTCACGTCTCCTTCCGCCCCTTGTCTTCCAACTCCCCCTATTCAACGAGGGGGTACCCGCATCTTTCACAGTTTTTTCCCCTGGGCTGTTTCATCCCACACTCCGGACACATGGTGAAATCGCCCAAAGCTGGAATGGAAATCGGAGGGCTTCCTATGCTCGATTCTTTTGAATCTCCAATCTCTTGCATGATAGTCACTCTTGCGCCTGCCTCTCGGAAGGCGGTAGCATATTTTTTGACTTTTTCGGCCGTCATGCTTGACTTTAAAATGACCGGTGCCTTTTTTAGAATAGTCTCCGCAGTCTCAGAGGATACACCTAGGGAGAGCAATCGATTTTTGAAATAGTCCTTTGTCTCTGTAAGTCCTTGAAACAGTACAAGATATGTCTTACTCATAGTCTTTTGTTGACGACACCTTCCTCAAGGATGGGAAGAGGAAACCGGAAGACCCTTGGCAGAGAGATCTGAATCACTTGGGCTTGCTGGCTCGGCCGCTGGACCTTAACCAAGAAGAGGACTCTGAAAGGGTTCAGGAATCAAGAGGTAAATTGTCGGGTCTTCCCGTTGATTTTGCAGACAATTGAGCCTTCTCCACGGCGACCGCCGTCATTTGACTCAGGTCGGTAAACAGAGGAAGATCTTCTTTTCTGAATCCGTATGGTCTTCCAAGAGAGTCTACATAAATCAGCCCTATGAGTCGTGAACGACTAAACATGGGAACGCACATCACGGACTCGATCTTCAATATTTTGAGAGTATCTACAAGCTCATCTTGTTCTTCAGTCTGCACATTTGAGACAGCCACGACCCTCCTGTCTTCTATGACTCGCTTAACCACCTCTAAACAATAGGTATCAGAAGTGGCTTGCTTTGAACTGGATACGACATCCAGGATTTCTTGTGTGTCCGGATCAATCAAGACAAAGGCCACCCTGTCGATCCTTTTGAGAAGAACAAAGATGTTCTCCAGTATTCCTCTCAAAGCCTCCTTCAAAGGCAAATTCCCCTCTATGATTTCGGACACCTTAGAGAGGAAGGCCCTTCTTCTGTGGTTGGTCTGATCTCTATACGCCGCAAAATCGATAAGTATTTCAAAGGCTTCATCGGTGAACCCTATGGGTTTAAGGAAAGGCATCATCTCCGCTACGGGACGTCGGCCCAGGCAAATCATGCACATACCAATGGTGAGAATCTCACCTTCTTCGACTTCGACTTCAAGCCCGGTAACAACGATATCTCCACCAATGAACGTGCCGTTTTCACTCTTTAAATCTGTGACAAAGATTCTATTGTCTCTCAGGACGATCTTGAGATGTCTTCTGGAAACAGTCTTGTCATTGATTTGAATATCATTGTCCTCTGAGCGTCCCACGTAGTTGAGGCCATCCTTGAGTTCAAACGATTGCCCCATTTCCGGTCCATTCAAAACATGGAGTTTGTGCATAGAATGTTCCCTTCCAACTCTCCACCATCCGCACATTACCCAATCAATGGAGACACGTTCCGTCAATGTCGCAGAACACTATTCTGGAGAAATCTCAAGTGCCGATTTGCCGATTTCGCGGGAAATAATTTTGGTTTCAGTCTATCACTAAGGTGGAGAAATTACAAGCAAAGATCTCTTAGACCTAACGATAGTCAGGATGGGTTTTTGACACGGGAAGGATGGCATGGTAGAAATTTATCTCAGGAGGTAACAAGATGATGGACAAAAAAGATATTGCGCCCG
Source organism: Deltaproteobacteria bacterium (assembly GCA_016930795.1). Classification (GTDB taxonomy): domain Bacteria; phylum Desulfobacterota; class DSM-4660; order Desulfatiglandales; family HGW-15; genus JAFGFY01. The sequence goes on along the minus strand of JAFGFY010000009.1, from coordinate 13,381 downwards.
ATTGTGCCGATTGTGGACACGAAGCTGATGCCAAAATATGCATGCAGCCAAAAGGAGAATCCCATAAGGGATGCCCAACGCTGACCAAAAGAGAGTTGCTTAACCGATCAAACCTGGAATACGAACGCCCGGAAATTCTCCGCTTTGCCCGACAGGCTTCAAGGCAAGAGGCAGACTGTTATGCCAACCGAGATCAGCAGCCCTACATTATGCAACCCACAAAGCCCCGAATCTTGGAGATTTGCGAATTCGCAAAAAAAATGTCATACAAGAAATTGGGCCTTGCTTTTTGCATCGGCCTGGCCAAAGAGGCCAGAGTGGTAAAGGATATTTTCTCGGGACATGGTTTTGATGTGGTGTCGGTCCTATGCAAGGCTGGGCGGAGTTCAAAGGATATCATTCAATTAGCACAGGAGGATCGAATCAACCGGGGCGGCGATGAGTCCATGTGCAATCCCATATTTCAAGCCAATCTGCTCAATGAAGAACAAACCGATTTCAACGTCGTCCTGGGTCTTTGTGTGGGGCATGATTCCCTGTTTTTCAAATATGCAAATGCTCCTACGACCGTTCTAGCCGTCAAGGACCGGGTAACAGGCCACAATCCTTTGGCCGCTATTTACCTGATCGATTCGTACTACAGAAAGCTCCGCCATCCGGGACTCGGTTAAGGGAGGAAACAGCTTATGAAATGACAGCCAAGATGAGGGCGTGAGAAGTGCAGGTATCTTTTTAAAAACTTTTTTCACCCGTTACGGAATGGAATTAGAAGGAGGAATGCATGACTGATGGAAAGGGTATGAGTCAATGGATGATCGACCGGCGATCTTTTCTCAAGACCACCGGCGCAGGGATTTTGGGTTCTTCAGTGTTGAGGGCAACACCCTTCCTCTCCTTTACTCGTGACGAGGCCGAAGCCGCGGCGAAGGAGGGAAAAGAGACGGTCATCCCAACCTTTTGCGATATGTGCGGACCGTCCCAGAGATGTGGAGTATATGCCTTCGTGAAGGATGGCAGATTCATCAAAGTCGCAGGCATGAAGGAGGCCCCTACGAGCCAAGGAGCTCTGTGTGCCAAAGGTCACTCAGCCCCCCAGTGGGTCTATTCTCGGGATAGACTCAAAGTGCCGCTGAAGCGAGTTGGAGAAAAGGGGGAAGGGAAGTTTGAGAAAATCACGTGGGATGAGGCCATAGGAACCATAGCGAGTAGACTTAAAGAGCAAAAAGAGAAACACGGCCCTGAAACCCTTGCCATATTGTCCCCTGCTTACAGAACGTATTATCCATATTTTCTCCGGTTTCTGGCGGCCCATGGAAGCCCCAATTATTGTCACAGCGGGATCTGCGCTATGCAAATGATGTTTACCTTTTCCTATACCTATGGCATAAACGCGAGCCCCGAATTCGACAAAAGCGATCTTATTGTCTATTGGGGCTCCCAACCGATCTATGCTGGACCGCCCTTGCAAAATGCCAAATCTTTTATCAAGGCAAAAGGAAGAGGAACCAAGATCATTGCCATTAAACCTTCTGTGGAAGCCGATTCTGGTATGGCTGACATATGGGTGCCGGTGAGGCCCGGGACTGATGCGGCCCTTGCCCTGGGGATGATCCACGTGGTCGTCAATGAAGACCTTATTGACGAAACGTTTGTGAACCAGTGGTGTTATGGGTATGATCAACTCAAAAAACACATCCAAAAGTATCCCCCTGAATGGGCGGAAAAGGTCTCAGGTGTCCCGGAGAAGCAGATCAGGGAAGTCGCGAGAATGTATGCGACCACTAAAAAAGCTTGCATTAGTATCGGAAACGGCCTCGAGCATGCGCATGCATCCAACGACTCCATCAGAGCCGTATGTATTCTGATTGCCATTACGGGTCATTTGGACAGAGAGGGCGGAAATGTCTTTCCCACCATGGGTGGCGGCGGCATAAGGACGAATTCGTTGCAAGTGAAAAGCGCTCATATGCAGGAGATGGTTGACAAGCTGATCGCCCCTGAATTTCCAAGGGCCCTTCAACCCTTCATGTTTGGGAGCCATGCCGCATATTATGGAGCCCTGGAGAGTATTCTCACCGAGAAACCCTATCTCTTGAGGACGGTTATTGCTCCGGGGACCCAACCCCTGGTCAGTACGCGTCAACCCAAAAAAGTCGTTGAGGCCCTTAAGAAACTCGATTTCTTTGTGGTGGTCGATGTGGCTAGGACGGCGGATATGGACTACGCGGATGTCGTTATCCCTGTGGCCACGTCATATGAAATCGATCATCCCTTTGAGGGAGGCGGCATAAGTGGCGGCGGTTGGCTCATGGCCAGGAATAGAGTGATCGAGCCGGTGGGTTCCCCTAAATCCATATTTGAGTTTTTCCTCGACCTAGGCGTGGCTATGGGCTATGGCGGTCAATTCTGGAATGGAAGCATAAAGGAGTGTATGAACTATCAGCTAGAGCCCATGAAGATGACCATTGATGATCTCAGGAAACACCCAACAGGAATAAGGTCTGAGGAGAACCCGAAGCCGAGGTATGAAAAGTATGAATCCGTGTTCAAAACGCCGAGTCCAAGACTGTCCGGTGCGCCCTATCTCCCTCAGGGGAAGGTGGCGATTTACAATACCACATTTGAGAAGGCCGGCTTTAATCCCTTACCCGAATGGAGGGAGCCGCCGGAGAGTATCACCGGTACACCGGAGTTGACCAAGAGATATCCTCTTATTCTTTCGGATTACCACACATCCAAAGTCTATACCTCCTCCATGCAGAGGAATGTGCCCAATCTGCGGGAGGTCATCCCGTTTCCGTTATTACATATTCATCCAGACACGGCCTCTGAGCGGGGAATCAAGAACGATGATTGGATCATCGTGGAATCGCCCCACGGATGGATGAAGGTTAAAGCGGAGATCTACCCTGGTATCAGACCCGATACGGTGATGATCCTTCACGGATGGTGGCAGGGGTGTAAAGAACTAGGGTTTGGAGATTTCCCGCTGTTTGACGGAGGCGCAAACGTCAATATTATGTACAGTGTGGACCCTGAGAAGGCGTTTGATCCTATTATTACCGCATATGCGAGTCAGACACTGGTGCAGGTTAAGAAAGCCGTTGCAACATAGAAGCCTTCTTAAAGTTCTCAAAAAAAGGTAGGAATGTATGTCAACTCAATATGGGTTTTCTTTTGATAGCGAAAAATGCATTCAATGCCATGGATGCCAGGCGGCCTGCAAGAGCTGGAGAGAGGTAGAGATCCTTGTCAATTGGAGGAGGTTGGAAAACATCTGGCATGGCGACTACCCGAATGTGACCTGCTTCTCGGCATCATTGGCGTGTATGCATTGCGCAGATCCTCCCTGTGTAGAGGCGTGTCCCGAAGAGGCGATCGAGAAGCGCGTAGAAGATGGGATCGTTGTAGTAGACAGGGACAAATGTACGGGATGCCGAGCATGTTTGGAGGCGTGTCCTTTTGATGTCCCGCAATTCGGAAGGGATGACAAGATGCAGAAATGCGATCTCTGTGTCAATGAAATAGATCTCGGCAGAATGGAACAGCCACCCTGTGTCGAGACCTGTCCGACGGGCACGTTACGAGTCGTCAGGATGAGTAGGCCGGAGAAGATTGCGGCAGAAGAGTCGATGAAGAAGTTGCTCAATATTCGATGAAGATGATCTTTTTTGAAGGGGCAGATGAAGAAATGAGCAGTGAAAGAAATGACACCCTTTGATCACTTACACATGAGAGGGCCTGTGATCACCTGATCACGGGACTCAGAGTCCAAAAGGTTTTTGATTTTACGGGCGACTTGTCAACAAGCGGTATGAAGCCATGAACAGCAGCGAGTTTCCAGGTGTTCTCAAGGGAACATACTGATTTGCCTATATTTTATTGACGGCCCAAGGTAAAAGCCCTATAATCCAGGCCCGAAAAAACGGGTCAAACCAAAAAGTATTTGAGGAAGGGTAATGGTCAATCTTCTTGAGGGATGTATCCCATATAAAAAGGAGGATGCTGATAAATATAATGAGCTTCGGTGGTGGTCAGGCCTGACATTCGGTGACATTTTTAACAGGGCCGCGGATATACACCCTGAAAAAGAGGCCTTCGTGGACCAATATTCGCGCTTCACCTATCGAGAGGCCAGAGAAAAGACGGATAAGCTGGCCGTGAGCCTGATGAATCTGGGGATCAAGCCAAAGGACCGGGTCCTGCTTCAGCTTCCCAACTGGAACGAGTTCGTTTTTGCCTTTTTCGCCCTTCAAAAGATCGGAGCCATTACAGTCCTCTTGATTGACCGGTATCGGCAGTTCGAGATCAACCATCTGATCAATATCTCCGGTGCCACGGCATGGATCGTCCCCGCCCAATACAAAAAGACCGACTTTGTGCCCATCATAGACGATGTGTCAAGGGAACACCCTGAAATGGAGCATGTGATCACGGTCCGAGGGGAGGTGGATTGGCCGGGATTCTCAAGCCTGGAGAAGCTCTTAGAAGAAGCGGAATTGACAAATGAAAATCTTGAAAAGCTGGCAGCTGCTCGTCCTGATCCCATGCAGATCGCCCATATGGGACCCACAGGCGGAACCACCGGATTACCAAAGATTGTGGCTCGTAGCCACAACAGTCTGTTAACCGGTATTGAATACTGTTCCAAGTCCTGGGACCAGAACTGCGAAGATGTCAATTTGATCGTCGGCCCCATAGGCCATGATTTGTCTTTCAGCAAGGGTTTTATTGGAAGTGTGATCACACAGGGTAAGGTGGTGTTGCTGGATGTTGCGGATGGTAAAGGTATCTGTGATACCATTGAAAGGGAAAGAGTCACTTCGATTATCTGGGTCCCGACACTGGCGCAAAGGATGATGGAGTACGCGGATCTTGATAAGCACGATCTGAGTTCCTTAAAAAAGATGCACAGTGCCGGAGGGGCGAGCCAGCCGGGCCTGGTCAAGAGTGTCACTGACAAATTGAACGTTAAATTTTATAACGGGTACGGCTCGACGGAAGGTACGACGACCATCACGCGCACCACCGACTGTCTGGAGACCATTTGCAGCTGCGTAGGAAGACCGACCTGCCCTTATGATACCTACAAGCTCATCGACTCCAACGGGAAGGATGTTCCCTTGGGAGGTCAGGGTGAACTGGTTCTGAAGGGTCCGGGGGTATTTACCGGATATTATAACAATCCGGAAGAAAACGCCATAGCCTTTACTGAGGACGGCTTTTTCAGGACCGGGGATATGGCTAGGATCGATGAAGAGGGTCGCATTACCTTGACCGGACGGATCAAGGAGATGATCAATCGGGGAGGAGAGAGTATCAGTGCCGCGCCGATCGAAGGGCTGATCGTTTCCCACCCGGATGTCAAGGCCGTGGCCGTCATTGCTATGCCTGATCCTCTTATGGGTGAAAGGGTTTGTGCCTATATCCAACCCAAGGCAGGGACTCAGCCGACCTTTGAAGAGATTATCGACTTTTTAAAAGAGAAGAAGGCCTCGGTGCTTCAGCTTCCTGAGAGAATAGAGTTTATTCAGGACATGCCCTTGACGGCCGTGGATAAGATAGACAAAAAGGCCCTCCAGGCGGACATTCAGAAGAAACTCGCGGCAGAGAAGGAATAGTTCAATAGACCACACCACACGCATCATCCGAGATATCTTCATCGGCAACGCCCCCAGAGGAGTCTGCCCAATCTCTTCAAATCGTAGCGCCTCGATTTGTCATTTCATCCTTGCCCGCTCTTCTCGCTCGTGATTCGCTATGGGCCCATTGTCGACCCTAAGATAAGAATGGTTTTGGATTGATCGACAACGGATTGGAACTGTCCGTTTTTTATTGTCAATTGGAGGTTTTTAGGCTTTAATGCCAAAAAGCGATGAGTTTTGCATGTTTCGCTTCTTTTTCAACGTCATCTTCCGGGACGATGAGCATAGTATTTCTATGGTGATCCAGAAAAGTAAACATCAGATCGCGGCCCTATTCATCTCCATCGGTCTGGTGTTCTTATTATTCAATGGTGCCTGTTCTCAGGATGAGAAGCCTTTGCCTTCGCCCCAGACCCACAAAATCGTAAAGGCTATTTCAAAGGCCCCTGGCTTAGCAAAGGCAAAAAAGCCTGAGATTAATGAAAGCTTAAGGCCCGAGCCTGAGGAGAAGAGTGGCGCGGAGACAAAACCGGCTGTCGATGAAAAGGGGGAATTAGAAAGGCTGAAGATAGTGACAGAGAAAGCTCTGCTCGGAGAAGAGGAGGGATACTATGTGGTAAATAGGGGAGATACCCTTGTCGGCGTCGCGGCCAGAGAGGATGTGTATGGCGATCCCCTGAAATGGCCTATTCTTGGGCGTCATAACTTGGATGAGTTGAATCCTATGTCCACGGCAGAGGATGTGCCGGATAAAGTGCTTCCTAAAGGCATGAAACTGAGGTTTTTCACTCGAGATGAGGTGCAAAACAACCTGAAAGAGAGAGGGAAAAAGCAGTGGGCAGTGAACGTGCTTTCCAGCCCGGATAAGAAAGAGGTCGTTCCGGTTGTAGTCGGGCTGATTCAGGCCGGTTTTCCCGTTTATATCACCCGCGCAAATATAAGGGGAACAGACTATATGAGGGTTCGTGTCGGCTTTTTCGCAGAGAAGACCGAGGCCGATGCGGAGGGAAAAAGGCTCGTGGAGATACTGAACCTTCCTGATTTTTGGACCGTAAAGGCGGAAGAAGAAGCGCGAGAGTATGGCGGGTATTAGAAGAGGGGAAAACTTCTACCTAATCCTATGTATAGACTCTCCGAGGAGTTTGCCATGAAAGACAAGAGAGTTGTTGTGGGGGTGACCGGCGGAATCGCTGCTTACAAGGCGGCGGAACTCGTCCGGCTTCTGGTTCGAGCCGGAGTTGATACAAGAGTGGCCATGACGGCTCACGCCACAAAATTCGTCGCTCCTCTGACGTTCGAAGTCCTCTCAGGAAATCGGGTTGTCTGTGATATGTGGGACCACGGTGCAGTCCCTATGGACCACATCCGTTGGGGTCAGGAATCGGATCTCATCATCATCGCCCCGGCCACAGCAAACATTATCGCGAAAATGGCTCATGGTGTGGGGGATGATTTTCTATCGAGCCTGATCCTGGCCGCTACGGCCAAGGTCCTTGTCTGCCCCTCCATGAACACGCATATGTTTCAAAACCCCGCAGTTCAGGACAATATCAAACTTCTGAAACAAAGGGGTTTTATGTCCATGACGCCTTCAGAGGGCGAGTTGGCCTGTGGAACCGAAGGCCCCGGACGTCTTCCGGAACCGGCCGATATCCTGGAGCAGGCCAGGATGCTCCTCTCAGAACAGGATCTTCTGGGGTTGAGAATACTCGTAACAGCAGGACCCACTATAGAGCCCCTCGATCCGGTCAGATATCTCACGAACCGCTCCAGTGGTAAAATGGGCTATGCCCTGGCCATGGCGGCCAGGCTAAGAGGCGCGGATGTTATGCTTGTGAGCGGACCGACCAGATTGAGACCTCCCCATGATGTCCATTTTTGCGAGGTCAAAACCGCTGAAGAGATGAGGCAGGCGGTCCTTGCCCCGAGCAGTCAATACGATGTGATTATCAAGGCGGCGGCCGTTTCCGACTACAGACCAAGGGCCAAAGCCGAGCATAAGATTAAGAAAGGGGAAGAAAATCAGACCATTGAATTGGTGAAGAATCCGGATATTCTGGCGGAACTGGGGAGCATGAAGGTAGATTTCCCTCGTATTCTTGTGGGGTTTTCTGCTGAGACGGAAGATCTCGCGGAGAATGCCAGACGGAAGTTGGAGAAGAAGAATCTTGACATGATTGTGGCCAACGACGTGAGTCGAGAAGACGCCGGGTTCGACTCAGACACGAACCTGGTGAAAGTCATGTATCGGGATGGTCACATAGAGGAATTTCCCCTGATGACAAAGACGGAATTGGCCGATCAACTATTGGGGAGAATAAGAGACTTATGGGAGGATCGATCACCGGGCCGGTAGGAGAGCTCATCGATATCGTCGCTCATTTGAAGAGGCTGATGAAAGAAGATATGGAGATGGGGCTTGAGCCTCCAAACCCTTCTCCCTCAACCCTTCACTATCTTGATGGGGGAGTGTCGGGCTTTGCCTCTCTTGATAATCTGAGGCGATTTATCGGAGATTGCAGGAGGTGCAAGCTCTGCCAAGGAAGGACGAAACTGGTTTTCGGTGAGGGTTCTCCGGAAGCCAAATTGGTATTTGTGGGTGAAGGCCCCGGCAGAGACGAAGACCTGGCCGGTCTCCCTTTTGTGGGTGAAGCGGGAAAACTCCTGACCAGAATTATCACCGCAATGGGCCTGACTAGAGAAGAAGTCTATATCTGTAATGTGGTCAAATGCAGACCGCCCAAAAATCGGGACCCTGAGGAGGATGAAGTGGAGGCCTGCCTTCCTTTCTTAAAAGAACAGCTTAATCTGATTAGGCCCCTCGTCATCTGCACTCTCGGTCGGGTTGCTGGTCAGGCCCTATTGGGAAAGGGATTTACAATCACACGGGAAAGAGGGTCTTGGACTACTTTTATGGAGACCCCGGTCATGCCCACCTTTCACCCGGCTTATCTGCTGCGAAACCCTTCAGCGAAGCGTCAAGTGTGGGAGGATATCCAGAAGGTCATGAAGCGTTTGGGATTGGAGGTTAAGAAAGATGCGTAAATACGGCTCTGCGGCACCACTACTATCCTCTTTGGTACTCATAATTTTCTTTTGTGTGACGTTCATTTGCCCGGCCAAAGGCTTCGGGGATGAACGTCCTGTCAAAAGCCTCAAGGTCGAACGAGAGGTGATGATCATAGGACTCGAAGGTCCCATCAGTTCAGGCGCTGCGACGAACCTGACCCGTGGCATCAAAGCGGCTGAAGACCGCGGGGCCGGCCTGGTCATCATCCAACTGGATACGCCTGGCGGATTGTTGGCTTCCATGAAGACCATGGTGAAGACCATTATGAATTCATCGGTCCCCATTGTGGTCTTCGTTTCTCCCAAAGGAGCCGGCGCCGCCTCTGCCGGCGTTCTGCTTACGGTCTCCGCCCATATCGCCGCCATGGCTCCTGGCACAAACATCGGGGCCGCCCACCCGGTTTCAGGAGATGGACAGGACATAGAAGAGACCATGGAAGAGAAGGTCGTGAATGACATGGCCTCCTATGGAAGGGGAATCGCCAAAGAAAGGGGGAGGAATGCCGAATGGGTCGAAAAAGCGGTTCGGGAAAGTGTATCCATTACGGCAGATGAGGCAGTGGCCAAGAATGTCATAGATCTTGTGGCCGCGGATATGGATGAACTTCTCAAAAGTATCCATGGCCGTGAAGTCTCCGTTAAGAGCGGCACCGTCAAGCTGGATACGAAAGACCTCAAAAAGGTGTATTACGAACCGAGAACCATTGATGAGATATTGATGCTGATCAGTGACCCGACCATTATGGCGATCCTGTTCAGCATCGGCCTGCTTGGACTGGGTTTTGAGATTACACATCCCGGGGCCATTTTCCCAGGGGTCATCGGGGCCATCTCACTGATATTAGCCTTCTATTCCATGCAGACACTCCCGGTCGATTACGCCGGTCTGATGTTAATCGGATTGGCCATCCTTCTTTTCCTTGCAGAGATCAAGGTGACCAGCTATGGTCTTCTATCTATCGGAGGGATTGTTTCACTGACCCTAGGGAGTATGATGTTTTTTGATGACCTGGGCTTGAGCTTTACCATGGGTGTTCCGTTTATTATCCTGATTAGCGCTTTCTTCCTCTTTATCGTATGGCTGGCCGTTCGTTCCCAGAGATTGAGCGTTAAAGCCGGGAGGGAAGGTCTTATCGGGGAGGTAGGAGTCGTTAAAGAGACCCTCGATCCTGAAGGAAAGGTCTTTGTTCACGGAGAGTTGTGGAAGGCCGTGTCCAGGGAGAAGATTGAAGCAAACGAAAAAGTGGAAGTCGAAGCGATCCAAGGGTTGCTTCTGAAGGTGAGAAAGGCGATTAATGGAGAGTTTTGATCTGCGCGATGATGAAACATATGATGTTTCCCGTAATTTTTTTCTAAGGAGTTCAACAAGTACTCAACCTTTTATAACATGAGGAAAGGAGGATATCATGCCGACATTCTTGATTTTAATAGTTGTTCTTGTTGTCTTTTTCCTGGCTTCAGCCATCAGGATTCTAAGGGAGTATGAGCGGGGGGTGATCTTCAGACTGGGCCGCGTCATCGCGACCAAGGGCCCGGGATTGATCATTCTCATCCCAATCATCGATAAGATGGTGAAAGTCAGCCTCCGTCTGGTGGCCATGGATGTCCCGTCTCAGGATGTCATCACCAGGGATAACGTCTCCGTCAAGGTAAACGCCGTCATCTATTTCCGCGTGATGGATCCCAATAATGCCGTCATCGAGGTGGAGAATTTTCTTTTTGCCACCTCTCAGCTGGCCCAAACCACCCTGAGGAGTGTATGTGGGCAGGTGGAACTGGATGATCTTTTATCTGAGAGGGAGAAAATCAACGCCGAATTACAAAGCATCCTGGATGCCCACACCGATCCTTGGGGCATTAAGGTGACCACTGTGGAAGTCAAGCATATAGACCTGCCCCAGGAGATGCAACGGGCCATGGCCAAACAGGCTGAGGCTGAAAGGGAGAGACGGGCCAAAGTGATCAATGCGGAGGGTGAATATCAGGCTGCCGGTCGCCTGGCAGAGGCGGCAGGCATCATCCATGAGCACCCGGAAGCCCTGCAGCTCAGGTATCTGCAGACCCTGAGAGAAATTTCTGCGGAAAATAATTCCACGACGCTTTTTCCCATCCCGATAGACCTTTTGGCGCCCTTTTTGAGGAAATAGAAGAGAAAGAGGAGAAGTTCTATGGCAAAAGAAACCAAAGAAGACGTTCAAGGAGAGAAGAAAGAAGAACAAACAGAAGAAGAGACCGACCAAGAGGTATCCGCCCCCAAAGAAGACGTGAAGGAAGAGGAGGAGAAGGCGGGAACAAAGAAAGAAAAAAAGAGGTCGGCTGTAGAAGAAAAACCCCTGGACAAAATGACGGTGAAGGAGTTGAGAGAAGTCGCCTTGGAAATGGGAGGAATTGAGGGCGTCACCGGGATGAAGAAAGAGCAACTCCTGGAGGTCCTTAGAAAGGAAAAAGGCCTGGAGGAGGAAACACCAGCCAAGAAGAAGGGGAAGAAGGCGGCCAAAGTGGAAGACAGCGTCGCAGAATTAAAGGAGAAGATTGCCGCTCTTAAGAAGGAAAAACGTGAGGCGCAACAGGCAAAGGACAAGACACAGATTAAGATCTTGCGCCGCCGTATCAGCCGTCTTAAAAAGAAGACCAGAAAAGCGGCCCTTGCGGCTTGATCTTGCTAGATCGGCTTTAGAATCCGTCAGGCACAGGATAGGGCCATCCTGGGCCTGTTTTTATTTTATCCGCCTTCGCGGAAGACCACGGATTGACCCGTGGGGCTCCAAGCGTGTTTTGTGCCAGAAATAACTTCCGTTACTCTGATCAGATTCTATGACAACGAATAGAGGGTATGAGAGAATTGGACTATCACGGCCAAAAGATCATAGCCATAATTCCCGCCGCGGGCACCGGTGTCCGTATGGAGACGAATCGCCCCAAGCAATTTCTGGATCTGGATGGGAGGCCTGTTTTGGTAAGGACCCTGGAGGTATTTCAGGAATGTCCTGCCATCGACAGCATCATCCTGATCACACCGGAACAGGATGTGAGTTATGCGCGAAAAGAGATCGTTGCTCGATATGCTTTAACAAAGGTGGAAAAGGTCGTGCCCGGAGGTGAAAGGCGCCAGGACTCTGTCAGACTGGGCCTGGAGGCGTGGGATGGGCGTGATGGCCTGGCCTTGATTCATGACGGTGTTCGCCCCCTGGTCCCTGCTGATCTGATTGTCCGGGTTATCGATGCCGCGAAGGAGTACCGGGCGGTCATCCCCGCGCTGTCTGCCAAAGAGACGGTCAAAGAGGTTGATGAGAACGCCCTGGTGTTAAAGACCTATGACCGTCAAATGATATGGCTGGCACAAACTCCCCAAGTCTTTCGATACCAGGACATTCTTATGGCCCACCAGCGGGCCGTGCAGGAAAACTGGGAAGAGGTCACAGATGATGCCCTCCTCATGGAGAAATTGGGGATACCCGTGAAGGTTATTGAAGGCTCGGAAGATAATATCAAGGTGACCACACCCCGTGACATGGAGCTGGCGAGGTTTTTGTTGAAAGAAAGAACCGCCTGTGCCGCGAGGGCTAAGGCGTGTCAAGAGACTGGAGAATGAAGGGGAATCGATCATTGATTATTGATTATTGGTCATTGATCATTGATTAACTGCCAATGATTCATGATAGATGAAATGAACCTCAGAATCGGGACAAGGGGAAGCAAACTGGCGATGACCCAGAGTGAGTGGGTAAAGGGGAGGATCGAGGCCCGGCACTCTGACCTTCATGTGGAACTGGTCCGTATTAAGACAACGGGAGATAAGATCCTGGATTCCCCTCTGACAAAGATCGGGGGCAAGGGGCTATTCGTCAAGGAGATTGAGGAGGCCCTTCTCAGCAAACGTATTGATCTGGCGGTCCATAGCATGAAGGATGTGCCCGTGGTGCTGCCGGAGGGCCTGATTCTGAGCACGTTTCCGGAGCGGGAGGACCCAAGGGATGCCTTTCTCTCAATTAGATATCGAGGCCTGGAACAACTTCCATTAGGGGCACGGGTGGGGACGGGTAGCCTGAGGCGTTCGGCCCAACTCCTCCACATACGCCCGGATCTGGAACTGGCGCCCATGAGGGGAAATGTGGATACGCGCCTGGGAAAGCTTGAGGCCGGAGAATATGAGGCCGTCATCCTGGCCGTCTCCGGCCTGAAGCGTCTCGGCCTTGATGATCGAATCAGCCAGACTCTCCCGATGGATAAGCTTTTGCCCGCCATCGGCCAAGGGGCCTTGGGTCTGGAGGTCAGACAAAAAGATGAGAGGACGATCCGTTTGATTGACTTCCTGAATCACAGGGAAACCGAAATTACAGTCAAGGCGGAGAGGGCTTTTTTAAAGGAGCTGGAAGGGGGGTGCCAGGTCCCCTTAGGGGCCTTTTGTCGTGCGGAGAATGGGCAGCTGCACCTGGAAGGCATGGTCGCAGAAGTGGACGGTTCCAGGGTCCTCAGGGACCAGGTGACAGGGACAGAGGAGGAGGCGGAAGGGATGGGTATTATCCTTGCGCGAAAACTCCTGACCGCCGGAGCGGATGAGATCCTTGATCGGATTTACGGGAGAAGCTAGGCAATAATCCATGCTCATTATTTATTGTTCATTGTTCACTCTTCATTGATCATTGTTCATTGATCATTGATCATTG
>JAFGFY010000002.1 GCA_016930795.1 Deltaproteobacteria bacterium | reverse complement strand
TTGGAATAATCTGGGCAATCTGCTGAAAAGTCTGAAGCGTTATGATAAAGCTGAAGAGGCCTTCAGAAAAGCCATTGAGATTAACAAACTTTTCTCACTGGCATGGTTAAATCTGATTAGACTCCAATTGGAATTCATGGCTGCCTATGAGTTAGCATACAAATCTGTCGATCAGTTTCTTAAAGACTGTGGTAGAAGCGCTGAAAACCTAAACACAATGGCTTTGTGTTTCTTTCAATATGCTCCAAAGGATCATTTGAACGAAGCAGAGAGCTGGAGCAGGGAAGCGGTTCAAAAAGTGCCTGATAACCCCGATTATCAACACACTCTTGCTTCTATTTTGGGGAGATTAGGAAACTGGGATGAGGCGTTGAAAACATCGTTGGGTTTCTTCGAGAGTGAAGAATTCTTAGAGAGGGGATCAAATGATATCACTGAGTTCTTCATCAGCGCTTCCGTCGCGGGTTTTGGTGAGGATAGTCTTAGGATTTTAGAACAGTACTCCAACAAGCCTACGCTAGAACCGCTTATCACAGGGATAAAAATTTATTTAGGGAAAAAGGTCCGAACAGCTCAGGAGATCATGGAAATCGGTAAGGATGTGGCTAAGCGTATAGAAAGACGATTAGGCGAATCTGAAGAGAAAGACGATGAATACCAAGCTTATATTGATGCTATTGTGAAATATGGATACACCGAAGATGATTTTACTTATAATGAAAGAATAATAGCCACAAGGACTGATCTCCACCCTCTTGGCGGAGAAATTACTATCACATTTGTAAGGAATGGAATCAAACGCCTTTATACCACTGGGCCAGATTCACGTTGGGCGGCTGATTTTGAAGCTGATTTGAAAGCTGGAGTATTTGAAAAGAAGAAAAAACCCCTTTAACTAATGAAGACAGAGGCATGGGAAATTAACATCGTAATCCACCTAAAAGTAAGTGGTGGGGTGATTTAAAATGAAGTTATTTTCAATCACGTAAATCCTGTTAATCCCATTAAAAAGGAAGGTATAGCATTGAGCGAAAGAAGTGAATTGAGTGGAAATGTTGATGTACTCTCAGAACTTGGAGGATGGATAAGAGACTATTGCAGATATATGAGTGAAGAGATGGCTAAAGGGAGACAGGATATTCGTTCCGGAGGGACGAGGTTTCATATTCAGCAATGGGTGGATTCCACCCTGACATTTGTGACCGAATCAACCGGCGTGCCCTGTCCCTCGTGCGGAGACTTGGTCCCGCTCAATCTGGACAAGAAGGTGATGACGGACATTATCGTCTCCCTTCTATCAGACAACCCAAATACTTCATGGGAAGATGTCGATTTTATTAAGGGGAAGATCAAGGAAAACGCGGATGCCCACGAAGTAGAATGCAAGGGGCACAACAAGGATTGTCCTATCGGTGTATCGGGTTGTGTGGTTTTGTCGGATCTATTGAAATCCCCTTGATTTTTTTGTGCCGGTGTAAGCCGCATTGAATCATTTAGAAATTTTTTCTTGACAAACCCTTCGTACTTGCCTCAGAATAGGGGCGCATAAACACAAGAAACGGGAAAGACGACTTTCATGAACCAAAACATCTTCAATACGACCAAAGCCAGGAAGGCCCGACGCACTATGCGTCCATGGGCTTGGTGCGGCCGTATTTCGGGAGGTTTCGTCATGTAGTCTTTTTCTTTAAACGGATTCACCAAGCCCAGGCGCATCAAGCGCCTGGGCTTTTTTTTTGAAAAAACGCTGAAGCAAAAGGAGGGAATCACATGGAAAAGATTTCAGTAGGCATCCTAGGCGCCACAGGAATGGTCGGTCAGAACTACATCAGGCTCTTGGACAACCACCCCTGGTTTGAGGTGGTGTATGTCGCGGCATCTCCGGGGTCTGCCGGAAAGCGTTATAGAGACGCGGTGACTGGAAGCTGGCATATGCAGACGGAAATCCCGAAAAAAGCAGGGGCCCTCATTGTTGCTGATGCGAATCAGATATCAGAGGCAAAAGGCCGATGTGAACTCCTTTTTTCCGCCCTCGAAATGGATAGGAAGGCGGTGGCAGAACTGGAACTCGGATATGCCTCCGAGGGATTTGCGGTGGTCTCAAACAACTCTACCCATCGTTGGACCGAGGACGTTCCCATGATGATTCCGGAGGTCAATCCTCATCATCTGGATATCATCCCTGAGCAGCGAAAGAAAAGGGAGTGGAGCAGCGGACTTATTGCCGTGAAATCGAACTGCAGCATCCAGAGCTATATGACCCCTGTCTATGCCCTGGAACGCGCGGGATACAAAGTGGGCCGAATGATCCTTTCCACCCTTGAGGCCCTGTCCGGTGCGGGATATCCCGGTCCTTCGGCGATCAATGTGATGGACAATATCATCCCGTATATCAAGGACGAAGAAGAGAAGTCCGAAATAGAGCCTAATAAGGTTCTGGCACGAATAGAGAATGGGGCCTTCGTCAACCATGAACCCATCAAGGTATCGGCCCACTGTAATCGCGTGCCGGTCACACACGGCCACACGGCGTGTGTCAGTCTGGAGTTCGCCGGTCAAAAGCCGACACTTGGCGATGTCCGTCGTATTTGGAAGGACTTTTCAGGTGTTCCACAGGAGCTTGATCTGCCTTTCGCGCCGAAGCAACCCATCATCTATCGCGAGGAGGTCGATCGTCCACAACCCCGCAAAGACCGCGATAAAGACAAGGGCATGGCAGTAGTCGTCGGGAGGCTCAGGGAGTGTCCTGTGTTTGATATCCGGTTTGTAGGATTACACCATAACACGGTGCGGGGTGCGGCAGGTGGAGCTATACTCACTGCGGAGTTGTTGAAAGCGCGAGGGTATCTTGGACATTGAAATACAAAGAACATTAGGCAGGGTCTACACGATGAAAAGGTTAGGGCTCGAAAAAATGAGATTAGAAAGAGCATCATTGGCATCACCGAAAGGTCTGCAGGATTTCCTCATAGGCCTTGGCGACGGAGAAAACGGCTTCGGTGGTACTCCTGTTCATAATGGGGAATTGTCTCTCCAAGAATACCTCCAGATCTGTTGTGATATGACCGACGAATCCAATCTGAAGCCAGGTCTCGTTCCTCAGACTGTATTCTGGTTGCTCAGTTCGGATGACAAAGTTATTGGTATGGTCAAGGTGCGTCACCGATTAGCCGCAAGCACCCGTATGAATGGAGGACATATAGGGTTCTTTATCCATCCATCGTATAGAGAGAAGGGTTATGGTAAACAAGCGCTTGCTCTAGCTCTCACTGAATTGAAAAAAATTGGAGAGCTGGAAGCCCTTATAACCGTTTATTCAGAAAACAAGGCATCTATAAGAATTGTGGAATCAAATGGTGGTCGATATTCTGACACAGTTTTTGACATAAGGACCAAACAGTGGATCAATCGATACCGGATAGACTTGAAGCCTTAACAATACAAATTCAGCGGATTCAAACACTGATTAACGCGATAGTCCGGCTGAAACAAGAATTAGGAGGTCATGATGTTTATCGACACGGATGAAATTTGAAGGTTGCGGGAGAAATATCACCTGCAAATGCAAGAGAGTGGTATTAAAGCATTCCGGGATATGCACAAAACGGAAATGGAAGCTCTGGAGAGCGGCGCTCTTCCTCAGAAATACAAATAGCTTATCGCCCTTGGGATCAGCATATCGAAAGCCTGCTATGGCTGAATGGAGTCTCATCTCAGCAGTGCTGTTGGCTTAGGTGTGAGTCGTCAGGAAATACTGGAAGCAACCGCGATAGCGGCGGCATTATGTGGTTCGGTCGCTGATTGGCCGGCGAGATATGTTTTCAAGATATTGGAGGACATAGAAAAAGATGAAAAACATATGGACCAATAATCAACGGTCTTGATATTCCATGACAAATAGTTGAAAGGAAGGATTACGAAATGTCGAGTCAAAATACATATGAAATTGAAGACCAATATATGGCGCCCTTCTTCGAGAAACAGAAGATTTCCATTGAGAGAGGGGAGGGCGTGTATGTCTGGGACGAAGATGGGGAAAAGTACCTGGACTTTACTTCCGGTTGGGGTGTCACTTGTATCGGTCACGCCAATCCGATCATCACAAAGGTATTGTTCGAGCAGGGGAAGAGAATTATCCAAAATCCCAATTCGGGTCTGACCTATTCCCCCGCGCGGGCCAAACTCCTCTCCTTGATGCGAGATGTTCTGCCGAAGAACCTGACCCATGTCTTCTTCAGTAACAGCGGGGCGGAGTCCAATGACGCGGCCATCAAGCTGGCCAGGAAGGTCACGGCTAGACCTGATGTCATTTCCACTCATCAAAGCTTTCATGGCCGCACGATCAGCACGGTGTCCGCCACGGGACAGGCCAAGCACAGGGAGAGGTTCAA
>JAFGFY010000093.1 GCA_016930795.1 Deltaproteobacteria bacterium | reverse complement strand
GTATCGGACTATTTTATCCACCATTAAAAGAACTAAAAACAAAGAGTTGGCTTAACACTGAAAGCATCATTCAAAACCGGGAATCCCAATTTTCGGTATAGGGCTGAATGTAGTTTGGATGCCGAAGAAATCAGATGTTTCCGGATGGTCATCAGTCATTTGACAAAAGCTCTTTTTTGAGTGTGAGTGTAGGTGAGTTTCGACTTGTATGTCAAGTAAAAGACGATTACAGGATGAGATCCTCGAAAATAGTTCCTCTTTGTTCAAATTGCCGCGTATTCAGACTATTTATACACACCATACTCGAAAACCGCGTCCGTCATGGCATGCAAGTTGTCCGGGTTCCCTTTGTGTATCATTGAACCGCCGGCCAGTATAAAGCCGCCTCCCTTACCGACTATTTGAATAAGCTTTCGGCAGTATTCCTTAACAGCCTGGGGAGAACCAGTGCATAGAAGAGAGGTCGGGACGTTACCCATCAGGCATGCTGTGTCACCGAGTATCTCCTTTGCCCTGAACATGTCTGTCTGGTCAAAATACCAGACCACACCACCCCTGGGTAAGTCCTTAATGATATGAAGACGGTGATTATATCTGCCTTCGGCAAATAACATGGGTACGACACCCTCTTCAATCAGACCCATAATGACTTTACGAAACGTCGGCCAGTAGAATTCTCTGTACTGCTCTTCAGACATCATTGTATCGTCACCTTTATGAAGAGGAAACATGACAAAGGGACATTTGGACATGTTGGCCGCTCCGACAGCGATATTGATATTGAGAGGGACCAGCTTTTCCATTGCCTCGTGTAGTTTGTCGGGCCGGCGATATATATCCGTCATTATTCCACGCGTACCTCTCAGGGTATCACCCATGAGGTCAAAAGGGGCATGCGCGAAGGCTCCCATCATCGACGGATATCCTTCTGCCTGAGCCATACGGCTGAATTCCATAAGCGGGAATTGCCACTTGGCTGTTTCTTTTCCATATTCGATCAATGACAGGAACATATTCTGGACTTCAGGATTGGACATGGGACCGAGAAACATGTTTGGAAATCCCAGAACATAGGATAATGGCATGAAGTATTTTAATGGCTCCAATACTCCTATGGTCCTCGGGAGATAACAACGGAATACAAAATCAGACATATCATTAATAAACATATCATACTCGTCCGCCTTCATGTATTCTCCCTCTACGAACTGATGGGCGTCCGCGTCATCAGAAAGACCATGCCCGGGATACTTTGATATCTTGCTGTCGACTATCTCCTCGGCCTTTCCTGAAGACATGAAAGGAGTTGCGAAATTATCTCCTTTGAAAACATGAAGCACATCCATATATGCCTTACAGAGTTTTTCATTGTCATACATGGCTTCTTTGTATGTCATGCCGGCCATAAATATGGGAAGCGTTCCCGTTGGCAGTGAAACAGGTACTCTGTCCGGCTCTTCAAGGTTGATGACTCTAATGTATCGGGTAACGATGTCTTTATACTTCTGTTCAGCCTCCGGACTGTTGAACTCCATTCCTTCTGTGGAAAGCCATTTTTCAAATCTTTTCTTACGTTTCTCAGTCGGTGAAAGATCAGCCCAGTTTGCTTCCATTTCAATTCTCCATTATTTTCAGGTTGCTGTTGATGTCCAATTTAAAGTCAAGCGGATTATAAGTATTTTGAGTGAATGTGTCAAAAAAAACATGAAAGGCACGATAACTAGACACAAAATAGATAAGCCATAGTGAGAAACAAACCCAAAGTAATCGCATTAACAGAAAAGTCTCAATCATTCTTAATACTTGATATCACGCTTGGAAAGGGCTATATATCCTTTCTACTCAATAATGCTCTTCGGCGAGGAGTTTTATACAGTATAAGGTGTTAGGAAGCTACTCTTTTTCAGCCAAATATGGAGGAAGATGGAATGACGACCTGGCATGAGTTCTATCAAGAAAAGGGATATGGTCCTAAATGGCCGTACTCGATAAAATTTGGCGAGGAACAACGAATTGATACGGATGTGCTTATTATTGGCGGCGGTATTTCCGGTTGCTGGGCGGCTATCAGCGCCGCGAGAAAAGGCGTAAGGGTCGCGATTGTGGAAAAAGGAGCGACGGTAAGAAGCGGGGCAGGAGGCCCCGGTTGTGACCATTGGTGCGATGTGCCCGCGAATCCCCTCTCAAAGGTTGATCCCGATGAATGGGCTCACGGGTTGTCGAATGGACCATACGCCTGCGGAATCGGACGCGAGATACAATGCCGGGAAAATTATGACACTCTTCTGGAACTGGAAAAAATGGGAGGAAAAATCAGGGATACGGAAGATAAACACAAGGGAGTCGAAGGCCGTGATGACGCGACAAAGTTCATGATATCTCCCAGGTATAACGCGAACCATGAACATAATGTGGTGATACGTGTCTGGGGAACCACATTCAAGCCGGCACTAAAGAAAGAATGCCAAAGACTAGGTGTGAAGATATATGACAGAGTAATGGCAACCAGTCTTCTGACAAAGGATAGCCGGCAGGGAGGAAGAGTCATTGGTGCAACAGGTCTGAATAATAGGACCGGAGAGTTCATGATATTCAATGCAAAGGCCACAATTCTCGCGACCGCTGTAGGAGGGTCTCTTTGGCTTCTGAATACCGAACTGGGTGGATATAATACCTTTCTGTCACGTACCATATCCGGCGACGGAATCGCTATGGCATGGAAGGCCGGCGCGGAATTCACAATGATGGAACACACCCAGTCACTCCATCTGGGGACAGGATTCAAGCATGAGTGGTACACAGGCGCGGGAGATGCAAGCTACGAGAATGTTCCTTCAGTGGACAACAATGGAAAGGCACTGCCTGTTGTCACAGAACCGGGCTGGGATAAGAAGATCACTTGGGAGATGATGAGGACCCAATGGGACAGGGTTCGAGAAGGAATTATGTCAGGAGAATTTGAATTGCCCTTTTATGGCGACTTTCCTCAGATGAAAGACGTTGAACGTGAGACAACATGGAATATGATGCTAAAAGAGGAATCCACGACAAAGATCATTGTCGATACTTATACTGGATCGGGTTTTGATCCAGCAAGAGATCAACTCATGATGTATCAATTGATTGAAGGAAACAGTCCGCCCCAGTGGAGGAGCAACGGAGCAGGCGGACTGATGGTTGATTGGAATCTCAAAACAAACCTGGATGGACTCTATGCGGCAGGCATGCAGATATATTCAGCGGCTGACCACAGTTTTGCTGCTGCCACAGGTCGTTATGCAGGAAGAAAAGCTGCTGATTATGCATCCCAGATCGATGATCCTGTAATTACGGAAGATCAGGTTCGGATAGAAAAGGAAAGGGTATATGCCCCTGTGAATCGGAATAGTGGGATCGACTGGAAAGAACTGCACGCGGGAATATCGAAGGTCATGCGCTATTTCTGCAGCGAGTTCAAGACAGAGACCATCCTCAATATCGGTCTGGAACGCTTGAAAGATATTGAAAAAAACTGGTCACCCAGACTGTTTGCTTTAGATCCTCATAAACTCATGCGTAGCCTTGAGGATCTGAGCATGTTGACCCACGCGCGGCTTATTATGGAATCATCGCTCGCCCGAAAGGCAAGCAGCAGATACCTTGATTTTCACAGAATAGACTATCCGGAATATGATCCCCCTGAATGGAATAAGTTTATCACCGTCAAGCTGGATGGTGGCGCAGTCTTCACCCGTGAAAAACCATTTGACTACGCAGGGGATCTCAAAAAGAACTATGAGGCCAATAACCTCGATTACACCGGAGTTTACGCAGAATAGACCTGACTAGAATATCCATCACTTCAGAATGGCCTTTTCTTCTTACGCCCATTCGAGGGAAAATGAATGCATCTGTAAAAAACGGAATTCTCATTATCCTATTGCAAATCTATAGAAAACAGGAGAAGAGAAATGCAAAACAAACCTGACAATTGGCATGAACTAACAATTGATGAGAAGAGGGAAATGAGGCTTGACGCATGGGTGAACTCGGCGGAGCATATCCAGTTTGAAGGTCCTGAAGCTAAGCAGAACTACATTGAACGCATCACTCTTTTCAGAGACGCCGTTGAGATGAAAAAGGCACCTGCCCGTGTTCCGGTAAGTGTCATGGCTGGAGGATTCGCCATTCAACACGCGGGTCTTCATCAAGTCGACACGATGTATGACAGGTGGGAAGATGTTGCTGAGGCAATGATTGAGTTTCATAGGGACTTTGAGCCTGATACGAGTTCCATGGTCTTTCTGATGTCTGGTGCCTCTATGGAACTCCTGGGAATAACCACTATGAAATGGCCTGGTTATGGGCTTCCGGATGACTGTCCCTACCAGGCTCTTGAAATAGAACACATGACGGAAGATGAATATGATCACTTCATTAATGATCCATCCGATTTCATGCTCAGGTTTTACCTCCCAAGGGCAAACAGTGCCCTGAAAGGCCTGAGTAAGTTACCACAGTTCTTGTTCGGGGCCATGGGTATGGGTGGTGTCGGCAGGGCCTTTGCTGATCCTGAGGTACAGGAAGCGATAGATATCATGAACAAATCCGCTGTATTGTCAATGAGACCCTTTCAAGTCTCTTTTAAGATGATGAACCAACTCGATTCCATGGGATACCCATCCATGGCCGGATTGCCCCTCACTCCAGCAGGATCTGCCCCCTTTGATTTCCTGGGAGATCAGCTTAGAGGGACAAAGGGCATTATGACTGACCTTTATCGCAATCCTGATAAAGTCATTGCGGCATGTGAAAAGATCATGACACTGATGCCTGATCCTGATATCCCTCTTGGTGGGTCGCCCCTCGTCCTGATACCTTTGCACAAGGGTGACGACGCTCATATGAGCGATAGGCAATTTGAGAGATTTTACTGGCCGACCTTCAGAAAGTCCCTTTTAAAACTCATTAATGAAGGAATGATACCCGCTCCCTTTGCGGAGGGAATCTATAACAGAAGACTGGAAGTGATATCGGATCTTCCACCAAGATCCACGGTTTGGTTTTTTGATCAGACCGATATGCACAGGGCAAAGGATGTGCTTGGTGATCATTTCTGTCTGATGGGTAATGTACCCATCAGCATGATAAAGGCAGGTACAGCAGATCAAGTAACCGAATACTGCAAAGATCTCATTGATTACTGCGGCAGGGGTGGCGGATTTATTCTCAGCCCGGGATGCCAGATCGATCAGGGAAAGGAGGAGACAGTAAGGGCGCTCATCAATGTAGCCAAGGAACACTTGCCTTCATAGACCTTTCTATTACAGACGACGGGGGAGATATGTAGGAAAAGAGCGATGAGAACGATCAGACTTGAAGATGTCAAAAAAGTAAGAATGGCCATGGAAGGGGCTGAGGGAGTATTCAAACAGGTCCCCATATCAAAGGAAGACGGTTCACCATCTTTCTGCTTCCGCGTGTTTACGATTGAACCGAACGGTCATACTCCTTATCATAGCCATGATTTTGAGCACTTGAATTATGTGATCAATGGTCAAGGCGTCCTGGTGGATGCCGAGGGTGTAAAACATCCAATCAAGGCCGGAGAATTCGCCCTAATTCTTCCTAATGAAAAACACCAGTTCCAAAACATGTCGGAGACTGATCCATTCGTGATCATCTGTGCCGTACCAAATGAGTACGAATGAAGAAGCTTTTAAGTTACAGGCTGAAGTAATGTTCATTTGAAAGCGGGAGCGATGGATGCGCTCCCGCTTTCTATGATCAGCGATTGTGGACTATATCGTATCAGGCGCCTAGCCTCTCTTTGCTTGCGAGTACATCAGCGACCTTTTTCATACCCAATTCTTCAAGGGTTTTCCTTGTGGGCCATCCGCTATCGACATCCCATCCCTCCAGTCTGTAGAAGTGAGTCTTAAACTGCTCCACACCCTCTCTATCCAGGTACAGATCATTCTGATCTTCAAAACTCCACTTGCCGTTTACATAAACAGGTTTGCTGCCGCCAATTGGGAAGGTCGCGCCGGGCATATGCATGAACGGGGCGAACTTTTCCTGATCCCGGTGTCTTCCAGCCATTACCCTTATGGCTCGTTCCATGTTCCATATCTTCCTGCCGGTTTCTATTGTGTCAGCGAAAGTCTCATTACTCCCCGTGACGGCCTTGTAGTAGCGGTATTCCA
Organism: Deltaproteobacteria bacterium; assembly: GCA_016930795.1. Classification (GTDB taxonomy): domain Bacteria; phylum Desulfobacterota; class DSM-4660; order Desulfatiglandales; family HGW-15; genus JAFGFY01. Next base: position 66,504 of record JAFGFY010000093.1, on the reverse strand, counting down.
GCTCCGGGCTGGGCCCCGCGATACCTTTCGGACCGCTACTTATGAAGCTGGGCAGTAGCATTTCGCAGATGGACATGGCTTCGTTATAGAATCCCGCGTAACGCCTGGCCCAGGCCAGCATTTTGGCCTTGTGAGGGGAATAGATGCCCGTCTTAAAGGCGTCTTTACCTTTCCATGAATTACTGAATATGAGTGGATCGTCATCAAAGGGTACAACTTTTTTGGTCATCGTTTCGACCAGTTCTTCCGCAGTATAGGTGGCGGGGCCTCCGAATCCTCCTCCCCCTGAAAGGCCGAAAAATCCGTGCCATACCGGGTCGCCGGACATAAATATGTAGCTATAAGCCCAGCATACTTCAGGTAGTGAATGATGCCAACTCGCCCCCCAGGCGGGGAGTCGTAATGTGCCCGCGTTCATGTCCTCTTCCAACCGGCCCCACTTATTGACAGCCTCTAAAAATCCTTCCGCCAGATCCTCACCAATCCCGACTCTCCGGGCGATCGCATCGCAGAATATTTCACGGAATTTCAATGTGTCCCATTGATCCATGGGCAGGGGATGGGATTCTATTTTCTTGCCGGGACCGAGTTCGCCGATTTCATAAAGATATTTTATGTACCAACCCATTCCGGGTTCCATGGGGACCATTCCCTTGAAAGCTGCCGGGGCGTTGGGCATGGGCAGTGTTATAGCGCCACCGAATTTTGTCGCCCAGGTGCAGATTCCCCATCTGACGGCGATATCCGCCCCTCGCATCAGGACGCTGCGGTCACCCCCCATCATCTGTCCGGGTTCCTGTTTGCCCATATACCAGTATTCTTCGGCGCACATGGATTCTCCGCCGTAATAGGAATTCCTCTTCCGGTCGTTATTGATACAGGGCATACACGAACCGGTGCCTGGAGACGCATATGTAATTCTGGGGAAATTCCGTGTATGCCAAAGCCTTGTATCCACAATTCCCGCGGGATCCGCCACTTCGATACCTCCGGTACCGATCACACTGACGGCTTTCAGGTTTTTGGATCCGAAAACACCGCCAAATCCTCCTGTGCGGGCCGCAACGCCGCTGCCATGTATCAGGGATGCGACACGCGTCATGGATTCTCCCACGGGGCCGATGCAAACGATTTGCGGTCTTGCAGTTGTGTAGTCCTCTCCTATTTGCTGCCACTGCTGTCCGAACCTTGTCCGCCCGGAAACGGCGGAGGTTATTTCATCCTGTGCTTCAAATGTGTCCAGCCCCCACAAATGTTTTCCGTCTTCGATAGTGACTTTGTCGTTAATGATGTTTATCCAAACAGGGCTGTCCGCTTTACCGTGTATAACGACGCCGTCCCAGCCCGCGAACTTCAGCATCATGGCAAACCTGCCCCCAAAACTCGTCCGATGAAACAAAGGAGCGGGGAAGGTCTCCGGGGCTATGGCACAGACGCTGGTCCGACCGCCGCCTGGGACGCCCGTGCCTGCCAGAGGACCGGACATTAATGAAATCACATTGCGCGGATCAAACGCGTCCTGTAGATCCCAATCACCGGGAACAACGGCCAGATCCCAGAATATGGCGGCACCCATACCGACGCCTCCTCCAAACTCCTCATATTTTGCGGTGTCAATCATGCCTATATCCTTTGTTGTCAGATTTACTTTCAGAATTTTGCCTGCATATCCATATAGCATTTCTATTCACCTCCCTTCTTTGCCGCTGGTTCAGGAGCCCCCATTCCCGGAAAAGTGATTTTACGAGGCGGCGGTGCGAGGTTGACGTCATACCCGTCTATATCCCTCTGATTGGGCGCCTTCTTGACGAGTTTAAGCGCATGGACCGGGCAGGTTTCGACACAGGCCTGTTTCCCCTCAGGGCCTCCCTTTTCGTTCCAAAAGGGAGCACCTTCACACAGGTCGCATTTGGTCGATTTGAGTTTAACAGAATCCCAGATTGTCCGGTGCGGTTTTTGTGGGCAGGACTGAATGCACCTTTGACAACCCACGCATTTTGACTGGTCGATCCGTCTGATGTTGCCGTTGGCTTCGTCTATAAAGCAGGCACCCGTTGGACAGACCTGCACGCATAAGGGAGAAACGCATTGTCTACAAACCGCTATCACAACGTCATAGGGATACTTGGTAAATGAAGGTGCATCCCTGATGATCTGAATCCTGGACAGGGATGGATTCGCCACACCCTCATGTGTCAGGGAACATGCGAACATGCAGCTCTGACAGCCGAGGCAAAGCCGGCTGTCATAAACCAGGTACGCTTCGGATTTCGGATAGGATGCTTTCCTGGCGTTTGATTGTGGCGAAGCTGCCTTGGCAGTGCCCGGAACGCCTGCTGCCAGCGCTCCCGCAGCCAGGGCGGCACCGCCGCCGACCAAGAATTGGCGACGATCTATCCTCTTCTCGTCTTCGAATTTTTTGGATTCAGTCATAGAGCATTCTCCTTTTATTAAAATTATGCTAAATCTTATTTATGTAGCAAAATCCTTGCAGATATTAATACACTATTTTTTTTCAGAGAGACAGGCGACATCGCCATTCATGGTTGTCAGGTACAGCTTCTCGTCTGCCGCGATCATACCATCCCAGACAGGAAGGGAATCCAGCCTGTACTCGGAGAGTCTCTCACCATTTTGAGTGGATACAGCCCAGATGCGCGCGCCATCTTTTCCCTTTAGAAGTTCGCTCTGTTCAGCAAGTCTCTCAAGAATTGCTGAATCGTCCATCGCGAAAAAGGCCTCTTCTTCGTCTACGATATCCGGAGGCCCGGCAACAAAAAGTATTTTATCGGCAACGACCATGGCGCGGACCTGAATGTCCGGCTTATCTACCTGCCACTTGAAGCTCAGGGCTGATTGATCGGACTTCGGAATCCCCTGCCGGAGTTTCCAATCCCCGGTGGAGATAAAGCTGACAGGCATGTTTCCCATTCCGCCGACTTTGGGTTTTGGGGCTGGTTTCGCCTTTGCCACAGGTTCGGGCGCTGTCTCTGTAAGAGGTTTGGCTTTGGCCGGTACTTTCGGTTTTGCCTTTGGTGCCGGAAACAGAGGCTGGTTCACTCTCTCAATATCTTCAGGTCGGCTTGATTTGGCCGCTGCGTACAACTGGTACTCCAAAACTGTCGATTCACTAAGGAACTCCGGCTTACGCGCATACCCATATACGTTCATATCATCAACCGCGATCAGACGGCCGGAAGGCGTGAGTCGACCCATGACTTCCCATGAACCCCAACCGCTCGTTACGCTCTTGCCGAACATCATATAAGATCTAGAGAATTGGGTATCGTCAAGGAATCCGATTGGAGAAAAGATATGTGCCCCTTCACCTGTCTGATCCCCAACATCCCTGACCTCGATATGCCGCCTGTTTCCGTTAGGATCGAACTGCTGGGAGCGCATATAGATATATTTCCCATCACTGGATAGAATATCGGACAGTCCGACAGGCATATTGAGACCTTGAATATACTCATGAAGGTTCTCGCCTGTTTCCGGATTGATTTCATTAAGGACGATTTCCGAAAGTTTTTCACCGGTTATGGGATTTAGTTGAAGAAGGCGCATTCCCCCATCCATGAACACCGATCTGCCGGCGACGCAATATATTTTGTCATTTTGAAGAAGAACGTTTCCATGTACCGGCCAGACCGATTCCACCTGTTCGTAAGCGACCATGCGAAAATCCATTGGAGCCGCGCGGAAACGCCAGATAAGAACACCGTCTGTTGAATTGAGGCAATAGACATAGCCGTCTGCCGAACCGAACAATACGCGTCCTTTGTATATGGTTGGAGGGGAGTCTATACGCCCTCCAGCAATGTACTTCCAGATTATTTCTCCATTGCTCGCGTTCATAGCATATAGCGTATGGGCGTCCACCTTGGATACGTATATCCTGTTGCCTGCGACAACCGGACTGCTCAATTTTCCCCCGAGCTTCAGCTTCCATTGGGTTTCGATGTCCGATGAGACCTTCGTCGTCGTATAAGCGCTCCGTTTGGTATCATGGCGATAGGTTGGCCAGTCTTGGGCTCCCGCACTGTCGGTTATCTCTTGATGATAGGCAGGCCCCTTTTCCAGTCTGTTTACCTCAGTCGACTGAATATTATGTTTGGAATTGTCGGCCGGCCCCATGGCACAAAACCCGTTCAATTTCGCTTCCATATAGCAGGCGCAAGCATGAGGCGGCGCGTAGATGAGTCCATTGCTGGGCATGATGCCATAAATGCATCCGCCACGAACATAGTGGTTTATATCCCATTCTTTGGCTTGGAGGTCGACAAATTCAATTCCCGTTCGCGACGGTATAATATATTTTTCTGTCGCTTTGCTTATGTAACATCTTTGATGAAACCAGTATTTTGCTTGATAGCCCGGAATCTCTTCAACCAGTTCTCCTGTTTTAAGGTCTCTACCATAGTAATTCCCACTATCCTGGACATTTGCCGTTTGTCCGGTCCAGACTAAACCATCGATTACAAATACATCTTCTGGAGAGTAATGCCCTGAACCTGGCTGCGGAGCATCCCACAGGTTTTTGCCGTCCTGGGTTGACAGCGCGATCACTTTTCCCGGTTGGCCGAATCCTTTGGGTCCTATAGAAAAGAGGAGAACGTCGTCGGAAACAACAATTCTGGGCGAGTATGATGTGTCGATCCTCTTGGTTTGAATCGCCTCGGATTGCCAATCGATGGTCCCATTGCTGCGATCGAGGCAAATGATCTTTTCCCCGTTATAAAAATATACGGCTTGCGTATCGGCTGAAAGAGACAGAGGGGCAACGGGAGATTTCATTTTCCAGAGTGTCTCCCCATTTGAAACACTGATGGCCGCTATCTGACTGGGCGTTTTACCCCAGGCCCATTCTAATCTCGCCCAGTCGGCATTGTCCCAGACATAGGTTTTCTTGGGAGCGTAAGTCGCCTTTGACTTCTCCGGGCGCCCGATCAGGATAAAGAGTGTGTTGTCCGAAAAAATGATTTCTGAGGTCTCTTCAGTATTCGGAAAAGTCCGCATGACTTCGCCGGTCGCGGCATCCAGCTCACTTAATGAAGCATTGATGCCCAGGGTGACATAAACACGGTCTCCAACGGCCACCAGACGTCTCGGTAGATAAGCGGGCCCACTCTTCAGACTGAACATGTGGTTGTACCACTCGGGAATCGGTTTTTTCCACAGGACGGTCCCATTATAGGCATCGCGCGCAATAAGGAAGTGTTCAGGGGGCAACTGGATGGATTCGGTTGGGCCTTCATCCATGATGTAAAAAATCCTCCCATTGGCGGAAACAAGCGCGCTCATGCTTGCCGTCGTATCATGGTGTCTGCCCCACCGGGGGCTCCCGATCCATTGATAATTTCTTATCGGTCCTACTGTTTCGTCCTTGGAAACCGGGTTGCCGCCTGCGTTGTACAAATACTGGTTCCATTCGTCTAATCCGTCCGGCTTTTCTTTGACCATCTTTTTCCAGCCATGGAGCCCTTTTGTGAAAAGTACACCATTTGGCGTAAGTACTCGCATTGCTTCATCTTCAGAAATCTCTCCAAGATCTTCTGCAACGATCATATTGACCAGATTGTCCTTATACGGCAGAACACTCCCTGTGAGTTGATCAACCGATATCGGGCCGTAAGCCTGTCTGGATGCGATATATTCCCGAGCTTTTTGTACATTATCCATTTCCGGATCCAGCCCCTGGACAAGGAAGCTGTCGCCCGCCTTAAGGGCTTCAGTCAGGATCCCGTCTCCGCAATTGACCTGTACAATAAGTCCACCTTGAATACCTGATTCTTCAAGAATGCTTTTTGCCTGTTCAGATGGGGATATTTTTGAGCAGCCTTGAACAAGGGTTAACGAGAAAACAGAGATCAATAGTACCCGGGTCATTAACGACTTTGATGAAAGAGGACAGTTTTTCATAAGTATAAACCTCCGAATGAGAGCCAATCCTTGCCCGATAATCGATCCGGAGCTTGCCAGGAGTGTTTTGGATGGATCTGGCTCTCGGTTTTGACTTTCAGGTGTTCCTTTCTGAAGGTCGATCATTTTAAGTTCAACCGGAAAAGTGGTGTAATAAGAATATGCAAAAATGGTGCGAGTACAACAACTTAAGCCTTGTGGAATCAGTAAGTATAGTCACATCTCCATGATTTTGTGTGAAGAAACGCTTAAATCATTGAACGAAATGATCCAGGAATTTACCAAATATGAACAGATTGAAAACCAAAAATGCCGGACAGAATATCCGGCGTCTTTATCAGCTATAACACCCCGGCTTTTCTCATTAATCCGGAAATTCCCGCGCCAACGACGTCTACGACAGCGGTACCACCGTCAATGACCAATTCAGCGCCGGTCATAAAGGATGAATCATCGCTTGCCAGGAAGGTACAAATTCCACCCATCTCATGAATGTCCGCGAATCGATTCAGAGGCATTGCTGTGGCAATTTCTTTGATAAACGGGCCTGTCTCCATTCCAACCATCTTTGCGGCTTGCCCAAAATCCGCTTCTGTCATTTCTGTCGTGACACCCCCAGGGCATACGGCATTACACCTTATATTGTTTTTTCCATAGTCTAAAGCGGTCTGTTTGGTTAACATAATGAGCCCGGCCTTGGTTGTGCAATAGGCGGTTCTTCCCGGAAGGCATCTTAGTCCACCAACAGACGCGATATTAATAATGGATCCTCCGCCTGCCTTGATCATGTGGGGAATGGCCTCTTTCATCATCATCATAGGACCTGTCAGATTAATGGCCAGAGTCTTGTTCCAGTTTTCAATTGATATATCAGCTACAGAGCCTATCATACTGATACCCGCGTTATTGACCAGAACATCGAGCTTCCCACCGAATTTCACAGCCGTTTCCACCATTCCTTTGGCATCTTTTTCCTTGGAAACATCACCAGCGAATATCTCGACACTACCTGCCGGTAATTTCTGGGCCATATTCTCAAGTAATCCCTGACGACGTCCTGTAATAAGGATCTTGGCGCCTTCATTAACGAACCTTTCCGCGACAGCCGCGCCAATGCCGCCGCCACCTCCTGTTATTAGTGCAACTTTTCCTTCTAATTTCATATGAATGCCCTCCAATAGAATTTGATCGTAAGCACTTGCATTTTTAACGTGAGTGTAGGAAAGTTTTAACTTATGTGTCAAGTAAAAGTGGGTCAGATAATGCTATGTATGGATTTTGTGAGGACGAAATCGAGAGCGAAGAATTTCAAGTAGAAATGTCTGCGAGACCGCTTGACGCATGCGATGCCGATGAGTATGGGAGTCGCCGCGGACACTTGCGGGTAACACGAGGTAAAAAAGGTATGGACGTGCTGTTGAATCCATTGTAATACAATATGAAGATCATGGTATTAGTCTACCGATTCCAACACCATAGATACGATTTGGCCGGATTTTCCCAAGAATCATAGTTAGTTGGTATTTATATGTTCTGTATTCATTGAACGATGCTAAAGTAGGGCTAGAGAGTCGGGTTGTTAAGGGGGGATCAATGACCGATCATAAAAAACCGACACACATCATGGGCGTTTCTTTGCTCCACAAATGCAATTTCAACTGCGAGCATTGTGGATACATCTATATCGGTGACGCCGAAGACCATGTTATTCACCCAGGGTACCGTTTGACCTGGAATCAGATCATGACAGCTATTTCAGAATGCACCAGTCTGAAGAATTCATACTGGAACCTGAATTACACCGGCGGGGAACCGACGCTTTGGGAAGAAGATGGTAAGGATCTGGTGGATATTCTTATCGCGACCGCCAACGCCGGAGCGCTGCCAACCTATAACACCAATGGGAGTTATTTCTACGACTATGACCGGACATATGGTTTTTTCCACAAGTACATAGAGAATGCCGACACGCCGCTGAAGACCTTTATCAGCATGGACAAATTCCATAAGAATTACGATCAGGAAACCGGCAGAGCAAAGAGTCTTGACAACATATTGAAGGTCCTGGAGACATTTCCCAACGACAAAAGAGGCCTCCTGCCTACCCACGTGGTGATCATCGTGACTAAGGATCCTGATTCCTCACTGCCTGAGGAGATGAAACAATATTACGGTTCCATGGGAATCACCTTTGGGGATTTTCCTATGTTGGATATCGGGAAGGCGAAGAATCTCAGAGAGCAACTTCCGGAGTTCTCGGGTTACCCGCCCATGCCGGTCAAGGAAGGGAGCGGTCCACCGGTTCTTGTTTTGGTCGGGGATGATTACTATGTAGGGAATACCAGGACCGGTAAACTAGGCCGTATGCTGGATCTTTATTCGGATGCGATATAGCATAGTCACATTTTCTTCAAGGAGCAGTGACTCCGGGCCTGTGGAAGACTGAATGACTTAAGCCATGTTTTTCAGGCTTCAGGAGGCCTCATATCCGGTGGGGCTATCACACTCACATTCATTCGAGCCATGGCTTCATAGATCGCGTTCGTATAAATTCCTGCGACCATCACCTGGTGGATGCCTGCAATGCTTTGAAGAAACCGATCGACGTATCGTATCTTCACTTCAGCCCTGTTTGAGCAGAACCTGCGCATATTTTTCATTGTTGCCGGAGCGTTTTCAGGAACGTTTTGGAAAGAGGGGGTTTCCATATCGTGAATCCCGGGTTGGATCCTGCCGGGCCAAATAACAAAATTGTTCAAGTCTTTGCTGAATCCGCCCATGGTCACTTCCACCCCTACCGGAAATTCCACTTCCGGGACGATGTCTCTCCCGAAGCCATGATAGTCACGTAGATTAAATGGTAGCGGCTCCGCGTCAGCTCCCAGCAATCTGATCGGTGCAACACAATGACGAAGGATTGCAACGGACTTTTTGGTATCGACCTCAGATACATTATGGAAAAAGGAAGGCTTTTCGCTTATTTTCTGCATGATAAGCGAAGAGAGCAACATGCAAACATCCGCTTCACATGGCACTGCGATACCTTGGTCCAACAATCGGGTGTAGGCAATGCAAGGCAGTGGTACGATTGGTTTCTGAGAGAATGAGAAACTCAGACAGTCAATTGAGACTGCGGATAGCCCTTCCCGATCTATGAGGGACCGTAAAAGGACATACATTTTGCAGGCCTCAAGAATGGCTTCATCCGTGGGCTCTACGATCTTCACCGCCTCTTTTTTCAGGCGTTCCATTTCCTTCCTGGCTTCTGATTTGTTAACCATTTCAAGCAGCGGCTTCAGTTCCGATATCGGCCGGTACTCAAGCCTGACGCCCGTATGTTTGTAAATGTAATCAGCATTGAGATGGGGGGCCGGGACGCTGGAGGAGTCAAACGGTCTGCCGAAAATAAGGGCCTTTTTGCCTTCCAGAATCCTGGGGGCCGCAAAGATTTTGACTAGCTCCAAAAAATGGGACTCCGAGTTGGCGAGCACGGAATTAATGCCTTTTCTTCGGAGCCTTGCCACTGCATCCGCTTCCAACATGATCAGGTCGGGATTTGCAGCGAACACGATGACAGGAATGCTTGGGTTGTCGAGGTAGTCGCCGATTCTTGCCGAAGAAATGCCCATTCCAGGCAGAGTAATAGCAAGAATATCCGCGTCACGGTCTTGAATGACAGTGGTCGATTCCTCTAGTCTCTGATAGTCGATCTTGATCGGCGTCACATGGAAATCGTATTCCTTGATGGCTTGAATTGATTCAATCAATGTCTTGAATCTTTCAGGATTGTCACTTGAAAAAAGCAGGTTCCTTTTTCTCCCTTCAGGGCTCGGTTTTGTTCCAACTGTCGTTGTGATAGTGCTTTGTCCCACAAGGTTTGTTGCCGGAAGAGTTGCGGCTATACTCGCCAAAGCGGTTGTTTTCATAAAACCGCGTCTACTGATATGGATCCCCTTTTGATTATTCCCCATTTTTCATTTCCCCTCATCAATACTCATTTTTCATGGCTATGCTGTAACGTGAGATATTCAACGTTCACTTCAGATTTCCTTGGATGGCTGAAATCGCCATGCCAAAGGTCTCTTATAGAGTCTCCCTACATTTCAGATAGATGTAAATTTCCAGCTCAAAAGTGCTACCATACCATAGCGTTACGTGTCAAGACGTGTCAATTATTTATGGTAAACCTGGAGTAGTCCTTTTCCCTTGACCTGCGATCTGATTCTCTTTATATTCTTGGGCAATCAAGCAAGCTCTTATCAAGAGTCAATTCATCCGGGAAAGGGAGATTTATGGAGTTCAATTCGTCGCGGAGGAAGTTCATGAAAGCCGGAATAGTCCTGCCCGCAGCGGGAATAGCATCGGCACACAGCTTTTCCGCTTTTGCCAAAACACCGTCCAGTGCCGCTTATCGGGTGTTAGGTAAAACAGGTTTGAAGGTCTCCACTGTTGGTTCCGGCGTCGGCATTGAGCCCGATCCTCAAGTTATCGCACGAGCCATCGATTTGGGTGTCAATTACTTCGACACGGCACGTGGGTATGGAAATGGCGACAGTGAGCGGATAACAGGAGCCGCTCTTAAAGGAAAGAGGAATCGAGTCATCCTGGCGACAAAAACCGATGGAAGAACTAGGGATGCCATATTTAAAGATATGGATGAAAGTCTCAAAGCGCTGAACACAGACTATGTAGATATCTGGCACCTGCACTCCAGAGACACACCCGATACAATCACCGATGAAGCCGTTGAAGCCTGTGAATTACTCAAGAAGCAGGGAAAGACCCGGTTTATCGGAGTGAGTACCCACGACGTGCATGCAGTAACGGATCGAATCCTTTCGATCGGAAAATTCGATGTTGTACAGACAACCTACAGTTATGCCATAGGCAGCGCACCTTTAAGGCAGCAGGCCATTGCTAGGCTGTATGCGGAAGGAATCGGAATGGTGGCGATGAAGGTCATTATCGCGGTGGCCGGATTTATACCAAGGGATGTCAACTTGCCTAAAGAGGGGCCGTTGGCGGCCATAAAGTGGGTTCTTTTAAATCCCGCGATATCAACCACAGTTCCTTATGTGAAGAATATCGCCGAACTTGAGATGAACGTGAGAGCTATGAATGAGACTTACACGCCGCAGGACGAGAAAATGCTGTACACGCGAAGCGAGGAAATCCGGCCGCTATATTGCCGAATGTGTTATGAGTGCAAGGGAATATGCCCGAAGGGTATGCCCGTCACGGATGAGTTGCGTTTTTTGGCCTATAATGATTTTGGCGGCGATTTCCATCAAGCGCAGGAGAGCTTCAGGCGTCTTCCGAAAGAGATTCGAGAAATTCGTTGCAGCGATTGTTCCTCTTGCACGATTCAGTGCCCCAATGGGGTTGATGTCCGTAACAGGTTGATACGCGCGCAGGAGCTTCTGGCATAGATCCGAACGGATGGAGGAGCACGGATGAGATATTACCGGTAGCGAAGCGACGCAAAAAAAGTGGCAAAAACTGATGAGAAATGAGGCTTAAAAGGAGGTAACCAATGCGGATAAATATAGTGACTATAGGTATAACCGCGATTCTTCTGTCGATGGTGGCTGCCTGTCAGGGGCCGGAGTCTTCAAGTAAGGAATCCACAAATACAGATCCGGGATCTCAATCCCCATGCGACACGGCCTGTCTGGAAAACTACGTAAATCAATATATGGATGCAATGCTTGCCAATGATCCCAACGAGGCCCTTTTTTCCAAGGATTGCAGATTCACGGAAAACGGTGTGCGATTGCCTTTAGGGAGCGAAGGCCTTTGGGCCAGCATGGTCGGTAAAGGATCGTATCGATTCTATGTCCCTGATGTCGAGACTCGGCAGATCGGTTTTTTCGGAACCGCTAGGGAAGAACCACAGGAGGCCGGCGGCGAACCGAGAGCTGTGGCCATTGCACTGCGATTGAAAATCGATGATGGGTTGATCTCCGAAGCGGAACAGCTGGTCATAAGACCGGAAAGCAATCTGCTGAATCCCGATCATGGTCCTTCGGGTCCCTCGGCCGCTGAGAGTATTGAAAAAATGGGAAGAGAACTCGGCAATCCGCATCCAATCTTCACCGCAGTCATTCCTGAGGACAAACGGCCTTCACGCGAGGAATTAATTAAAACCGCGAATTATTATTTCTCCGGAATGCAGAAAAATGACGGCAAAGGAGTCGACGGCACGGGCACCTACCCCTTTACCGATGACTGCGAACGGTACGAAAACGGCGGTCGTTCGACAAACGTTCCCCTGGCTCCCGGACAGGAAATGCCGGATCCACTCAAGGAGACGGTGTATTCCTCCCATTGGGGATGTAAGGAACAGTTTGAATCCGGCCTGATCCATTTTGTAACACGGATCCGTGACCGTCGCTTCGTGGCCGTCGATCGAGAACGCGGGATTGTTTTCAGTTTCTGTTTCTTCGACCATGCCGCAGGGGAATCCCGGCATTTCACAACCCCCGACGGTCGCGAAGTGGTTGCAGGACCTGCAGAACCCTGGACCTGGCAGATAGCGGAGCTATTCAAGATCGAGGAGGGAAAGATACGTAGAATTGAAGCCGTTCTTCAGCGCTGCCCTTACGGGATGAACTCCGGATGGAGCACCTATGAGGATGGTTTTTCGGATAAAATCCAGATCATCAAATAATCATTTCATGCCGGACCGTCTATAATAATCATGATGCATAGACGGTCCGGCCGCTGTTTACAATCTCTGCCCTAGGTTTTCAATCACACACTTCAACGTCTTCGGCAGTTTTTGAAAATCAACTTCATAATCATTCAAACGCTGCCGGTATGATTCTATCTTTGCCAAGAAATCTGTAACCTCCTCTTCCTGGAGATCATCCGAATAATCCCCATAACCCGCCTGTTTTAGGAATAATGCGTTAAGAACCTGTTCAAATTGTCCTTTTAATGGCAAGGCCAGATAGGGTTTCTTCAGGTAGATGGCTTCGGACATCAGGGTGAATCCCGCTGTAGCGATTATGGCTTTACAGTCCTTGAGTTCATCGAGAAAGAAATCCCTATCTTTGAATTCAAGGTTATTTTCCGTTGTGTTGACATTGTATCCGAAGACGACAAACTCTTCATTAAACTGTTTCAAGATATCTAAAATATACTGGTTCTCTCTGGTGAGATATACGAGTACTTTATACCCTTCTGACGGCGATAACCTTTTTACTTCTTCACGTATGATCGGAGGTACGATGGTGGTATTCGGATGTATGATCTCGGGGTTTGAAAAGGAAGTGATGATAAAATGTTCGGCTTTTGAGACAAAATTCGCAACGACCGTCTTTGCGATCATATAATCCGCATAATATTTTTTGGGTACATCAAGTTTGAGGTTGGTTATTCTGTGCTGATTGTCCAGACAGATGAGAGGTTTTTTAAACCAGAATCTGAGAATAGGAACAATAGGTTCCATATCAGAGATACAGAGGGCCGGATCATAGTCTTTCATCAAAGCATCAAACCTACGCCATTTTGAGAGATTCTCAGCAATGATTTTGATGTTATGTTTTATCGTGGATCTCTTTTTCAGTGCTCCCTCCGCAAATTGAATCTCCATCCCACTCACTTCAAATAGATCAAACTCATTCTTCAATACTTCATAGGCCCGTCCGTAGGTCAAGACCTTCACGTCATGTCCCCAGTCCTTTAAATAACGACCGACAACCTTGGCGCGCGAGGAGTGACCGAATCCGTCCCCTGAAACACCATACAGAATTTTCATTTTCAGTATCTAATGCCTCATTAATCAGATAATTCCGTTAATCCCTTGCTCCTTGGCTCCTGGAACCTTCGACCCTTGCACTGAAGAAAATAGGAGAAGAACTTCGAACAAGAATCAGCGGACTGAAACATCCAGGAAGCCGTAGCCATCCATGATCACCCGTCGGCCCTTTTCAAGCTGTAGGGGATAAGCAAAGATCGGCCCGTCAATGACGACCGTGTGATATTCCCCATTTTCTCCGGAGGCATCGATTCCTACTTTCTTCATCTCGTTGATCACCTGGCGATCAAGGATTCGACCCAAGAAATCATTATCCAATGTCTCTTGTTTTACAGCAATGATCATGGCCTTGAATCCCAGAGAAAAAAATTCATCCAAGAGTTCCGATCGGTCTCGTTTCCATAGGGGCTCATATGCTTGAATCGACGCAGACGCGCATACGCGTTTGACCCATTCAAGATGGGGCTCCACGTCAATATCTCCGAATACCCCATATTCGACACCTTCTTTTCTGAATTCATGGGCCGCAGAGATAAAAGTATGTTCATAGTCTGCCCATGATGAAGAACGCGGAACAAGAGGTATTCCCAATGAGCTTGCCTGGCTTTTGAACACTGCGATAGGGAGGCCGTGAGAGCGAGATCTCTCTTTGCCTTCTGTCATCAATGTGAGAAGGGCTTTCGGAATCCCGTCGTGTTGGATTGCGTGATAAAGGGCAAGACACGAGTCTTTCCCTCCGCTCCACGAACTGAAGAATAAACTGCCTCCTAAGGATTTCATTGCCATTCCTTAACGTCTATCTAAAACACGCCATCATATCATTGCACGCGCATGAGCCGGATCCACCGGAGTTACATACAATAAATCATTTGTCGCTGTCACTATGTTTTCTGAATAGCATGTATTCCTCTTTATAAATAGGACCTAACACCAAGAAGTGAATTCCCATTAATTCGACAAATGAATATGTCATTCCGGACGAGCGGAACAGAAAGCCGGAATCCAGTAATCTATCGAAAAGCCTGGATTCCCGTCTTCGAGAGAATGAAGGCACTACAATGGAGTTTCTGGTATTTGATTCTCATGCTCATCATTATGCAGACCGTTTTTTTCTGCTTGACTTTATTCCGGTCTTGACGTAGACAATGACTGACTCAGGTGCTCCTTAGGAGCGTAGGGCTTGTTCAATTGAGCGAGCCCGAATAGGGAACCCCGTAAAATCGGGGACGGGCCCGCCGCTGTGACCCTGCCCTTCAATCCATGTCAGGCCAAATAGCCCAAATAGAATCGAGGGCTTGAATGGTTGGAATAGGTTGAAGGGAACCCTTTTAGCCTCTGTGTGCCACTGTTCCTTTGGAATGGGAAGGCCGCTAAAAGGGCAGGGGAGTCAGAAGACCTGCCTGAATACAAGGTACAACCTTCGTGGACCGAGGTTGCCTGATAGATCTTGAGGATAGAAAAGGGACATCCCGGATCGATTTTTAGAATCGGTCCGGGATTTGTGTTTTCTAGGCCCGGACCTCCAAGTGGTTTAAAACAAATTTAAAGGAGGGTACGGAAGAAATGAAGAAATGGTTGCTATGCGTAGCGATTGGGACTTTGCTATGGCCAGTGGTTGGTTCAGCGAGTGAGGCGGGTTGGGAAGATGGTGTGTTTATTTTGGAGGATACAGTCGTCACCGCCACCAAGACGGAGGAACAACGGGCGGATATCCCAAACGCAGTGATTCTCATGGGTGAAAAGGAGATTGAGGAATCTGCGGCAGAGAGTCTGGGTGAGCTTTTAGGGAATGAGCTTGGAATAGATTGGAGGACCTATGGAGGCTTTGGAGGAGCTTCTGAAGCCATTCATATTAGAGGGATGGGCGCGGATGGTTCCCAAGTATTTGTCAACGGAGTCAACGTCAATTCCCCATCTCTGGGTCAAGCGGATGTGGCGCGAATCCCCCTCAACAATATTGAGCGTATCGAGGTGGTCAAGGGTTCGGGTTCTCTCCTTTATGGGACAGGCGCCATGGGCGGAATGGTCAGTATCATCACGAAAAGGCCTGAGCACGACAAACTTGACCTTCGGGCGGACGTAGGTTTGGGGTCTGAGGAGACTTACCAAGTATCAGCCGAGCATGGTATGTTTTTCTCCGATGAATTTGGCTATTACTTGACAGCAACCCACCGGGAAACAGACGGATTCCGGGATAACAGCGATCTTACACATACGGATGTCTCACTAAAAATTGTATACGAGAAATCAGACGCCTTGGATGTTAGCCTTTACGGCGATTATATTGACAGGGAATACGGTAGACCTGGTGTGAAGCCTCCTTCAGGTACAGAGGATTTCGATGTCAATGATGAGCAGGTCTATAGTCGTGACGCGGCCAGTATGCTTGACAGGGGCGCTGATGAGGACGCCCACCTCGCGCTTGAAATCAAAGGGAATCCATCGGATAAAATCTCTCTGAATCTGAGGGCCGATTACGCAAACATGGAGTCATATAATCTGACACGCTATTATAGCTCTTATACTGGAGATATGCCCGGCAGTAAAAGCTGGACAACGAATGAAGTCTCCACTATCGAAGGTAATATGGATTTCAAGCCCTTTGAAGATCTGAGCCTTTTGGTGGGGGCGGATTACGGGGATTATGACTGGGAAAATGAGAGTGTGGATCTGGACGGATCTGGTATTGAATACGCCGGAATGAGAGAACGGACCCGCGCGCAACTCGATACAAATGGCCTGTATGGGGAGGCCAAGTATCGGCCATGTGCCTATTTCAGGATTCTGGCCGGAATCAGGCGTGAAGATCATTCGACCTTTGGCTCTAAAACGGTTTCTCGGTTAGGCTTTACCATCAATCCATCTGAGAATACGGTCTTTAAGTTTAGCAGAGGAAAACACTTCAATGCCCCAACGCTCAATGATCTTTTTTATCCTTATGAAGATTGGGGTTGGGGAATGGGAGCTGAGGGGAATCAGGATTTAAGGCCTGAAATAGGGTATCATACCGACGCGACCTTTGAACAAACGCTTCTCGATAATCGGGTTTTTGTCACCCTCACGTATTTTGACTGGGACATCAATGAAAAAATTCGGTGGGTTCCAAACGAAAGTTTTTTTTACAGACCACAGAATCTGGATAGATACGAGGCCGATGGGTGGGAATTGGGCGCAAAGATCAGGCCGTTTCATAATGCGGTTCTGTCTCTTTCCTATACAAAAACAGACGCGGAAGAAGACTTGGAGGGTGGCGTCAAACGCCAGGCCCTGTACACTCCCGGCTCACAGTTTAAAGGGGACGTGAGATATTGGACGGATTTCGGATTCACTGCAATCGCGACGATTCGTTATATCGGCGACAGGCCGGGTTATTACGCCGGTGACGGGGATGTCAATCCCGGCCGGGTTCTGAATGACTACTGGACCACAGACGTGAAGATCGAACAACGTGTCTATGATCATTGGATTATTTCTTTGCGGTGTAACAACCTCTTTGACGAGGAGTACGATACATATTATGCCTCATTTTACGACTCGACAGGCGCATCCGCGATGTCCGGCTTTCCCGGGGCTGAGAGGTCTCTGTTTTTCAGTGTCTCGTATGAGTATTGAATTTGAGGGATCATCTCGGAGCGAAGTGGATATTCTCGAAGGCCTATTAACTTGAGCTCGAATGGGATTCTTGATTTAAGGATCCAAGGATTCGAGGGATCGAGTGTGATCAGATTGGGTGAAGAACCCTTCTAAATAACATATGAAAAGGGAGCACTTTATTGGCTAAGTCAGTCATGTTTCTGGGAACCGGGAGCGATGTAGGCAAATCTATTGCCGTCACGGCCTTTTGCCGGTTACTCAAGAGGAGGGGTTACAAAGTGACTCCTTTTAAGGCCCAGAATATGTCTAACAACTCCTATGTCACCATGGAAGGGGGTGAGATCGGACGGGCTCAGGCGGCCCAGGCAGAAGCGGCCGGTGTGCCGCCGTCGGTGCATATGAACCCCATCCTCTTGAAACCCTCGACGGGAATGGGTTCCCAGATTGTTCTGCATGGGAAAGTCTTTGGAGAGATGGATGCTGTGGATTACTATGCCATCAAACCGAGGCTGAAAAAGGCCGTGACGGCATCCTATCACCAACTGGTCACGGATTATGATATTATTATCATGGAAGGGGCCGGAAGCTGCTGTGAGATGAATCTCAAAGAGAACGATCTCGTTAATCTTGAGCTGGCTAAGCAGTTTAATACGCCGTGTGTTTTGGTGGCGGATATTGACAAAGGCGGGGTATTTGCACAGATCATCGGGACCTATAATCTGATGACAAGAAAGGAAAAGGGACTGACCATAGGATTTTTGATCAATAAGTTCCGTGGTGATCCCCGTCTTTTCTCCGATGGAATTGAATACATAGAGAAGAAGACGGGAAAACCCGTCTTAGGTCTGGTGCCCTTCTTCCATGACATTCGAATCGATTCCGAAGACTCAGTTTCGGTCCAGGAGGATAAGAGACCTCTCAGGCCCATAGGACTAAAGACCGTAAACATTGCCGTACTCAGACTCCCGGCCATATCCAATTTTACGGATCTTGAGATTCTTGAGCAGGAGAAGGACCTCATCGTCAACTATATTATCAGACCGAAAGAACTCAGCGATGATTATGACTGTATCATCATTCCCGGCACGAAGAACGCGATGGAAGACGCTGTTTGGCTGTCCAGAATGGGTTGGAGAAAGGCCATAGAACGATTCTTAAGGCAAGGCAAAAGGGTTCTAGGCATATGCGGCGGTTACCAGCTCATGGGAAAGAAGATCAAGGATCCATACGGCGTGGAATCAAACCGAAAAGAGGTCTTAGGCCTAAATCTCCTTCCGGTCATAACGACCCTGGAAAAAGAAAAGGTCGTACGCAAAGTCGTTGGGACCTGTTTGGTAAACGGAAAACGGATTAAGGGCTATGAGATCCACATGGGCAAGAGCAGCATTCAGAAAGACGTTGGGGAGCCTTTCCTGAGAATTGGCAAGCAAGGAGAAAAGGGGAGCTGGCAGGATGGCTGGACACTGAAGGAAGGTCTAATTTCCGGGACCTATCTTCATGGTCTATTTGATTTGCCGGATTTCAGAGTGGATTTCCTTAACAGCATGAGGAAAAGCAAGGGTCTCAAAACCAAAAGACCGAAGCAGGGGAGGGTGACAAAAGATCATCAGTATGATCGCCTGGCGGATCACTTTGAAACCCACTGTGATGTGGAGATGATTTTATCCATTGTATTGAATAGTTGAGATGAATATGAACGAGATAACGATTAAAATAGACCCTTGCCCCCGCGAATCCTTGAATCCTCGATTCCTCTATAATGATATGCGCTTGATATCCACATTTATTTCTTTGTTCATAATCACTATTCTGGGCTGGGTCCAGTGCGGTCTATGCGCGGAGTTCGAAGATGCTCTGGGGCGAAAAATCAACCTTGAAGGGCAACCCCAAAGAATCGTTTCTCTTGCCCCAAGCATAACTGAAACCCTGTATTATCTTGGGCTCGGCGATTGTGTGGTAGGCGTAACCCAATTCAGCTATTATCCGCCTGAAGCCAACCTTAAGCCGAAAGTGGGAAGCTACGTGGATGTGAATGTGGAAAAGATCCTCACTCTGTCTCCTGACCTGGTCATCGGCACAATGGATGGAAACGAAGCCGAGAAGGTCTTCCTTATGGAAGAGGCCGGGATAGCGGTATTCATTGTCAATCCGCGAAATGTGAGGCAGGCCGTAGAGACCGTGGCCACTGTGGGTCGCGTGTGTGGGGTTTCTGACAAAGGGGCTGCTTTGTCTTTGCAGCTTTCCAATCGTGTGGATGATATTATTGCGAAGACCAGGGGAAGGAAGAAGCCCCTTGTCTTTCTGCAGATCAATTTGAAACCCATCATGACCGTGAATAAAAACACCTATCTTCATGATTTGATTCAACTGGCCGGTGGGGAGAACATCGCAAAAGATCAGCCCGTCACCTATCCCAGAATCAGCCTGGAGGAAGTGATTCGCAAGAGGCCTGAGGTCATCATCATATCCTCTATGGATAGGGGAGGGCAGTTTCAAGAGGCGAAACGGGAGTGGCAGAGATGGACGACCATCCCGGCGGTCAAGAACAAACGGGTGCATTTGATCGATTCAGATTTCGTTGACCGGCCTTCACCACGCATTGTTGAAGGTTTTGAGATGATTGCAAGGTTGTTACACCCTGAAGCGGGGTGGGAGTAAAAAAGGGCGCAAGGCTCAAGGACTAATTCGTCTGTTTCTTTGTGTGCCGTGCGCCTTGAGCCCTGTACCTTTTGCCGTTTAAACACTGCTTATGAATCCAACAATAAAAAATCCTTTAACCTATTCCAGGGTGCTGTTTTTCAGTCTAACGATGTGCGCCGTTCTCTTGCTGGTCGCTGCGTTTTCGCTGCTGCTCGGTACTGCCGAGATCTCTCCATCCCAGATTATGGGCCTCTTTTCCAGGAACCTTCCAGTGGACGATTCCGCGAGGCTTATCATCTTCCAAATCAGACTCCCCAGAATAATCCTGGCCGGTTTTGTAGGTTTTTCTCTCTCATTGGGCGGTGTTGTCTTTCAAGCCATACTGCGTAATCCCCTGGCAGACCCCTTCATTCTCGGCGTCTCAAGTGGGTCGGCCTTTGGCGCGGTATTGGGTATCGTCTTCGGCCTTAGTTTCAGTCTGGGTATTCCCGTCATGTCTTTTGTGGGTGCTTTGCTGACCATCTATTTGCTTATGACCATAGGCGCGAGAAAAATGGGCATGGAATCTTCCACCATCCTCCTCACAGGTGTGGTGATCAATGCCTTCTTTGGGGCGATCATTATGTTCTTTATTTCCATCGCAACCGACTCTACACTTCACTCCATGCTTTATTGGCTTTATGGAGACCTTTCGCAAAGCCGGTATAGCCAACTTGTCTTTGTTGCTCCGATCCTGATCGTTGCCTCCATTTTTCTCTATAGCTTCAGCCGGCATCTGAACATTATGACAGCGGGAGATGAAACAGCCCTCCAGCTCGGCGTGGAGGTTGAAACAATCAAGAGGATCTGCCTGCTTCTTGTTTCGCTCATTATCGGACTTGTTGTCGCTTTTTCAGGACTCATCGGTTTCGTAGGGCTCATGGTCCCCCATTTGGCCAGAATGGCCTTTGGCTCAGATCATCGGCTTCTGTTTCCGATGGCTTCCCTCGGAGGTGCTTCTTTTCTAATTGCTGCCGATACGCTGGCCAGGACTATCATTTCACCCAATGAGCTGCCGGTAGGGGTCATTACCGCCTTTCTGGGGGCCCCCTTTTTCATCTGTCTTCTCCGAAGGAAAGGAAGCCAATGGAGCCGATCCTGACACTGAGAAATGTGGGATTCAAGTATGGAGAGATAGAGGCCCTTAAAGGGATTGATCTTCAGGTCAGTCCTGGAGAAATACTGGGGATACTGGGGCCGAACGGATCGGGAAAGAGTACACTGCTCAAAATCCTGGATGGGATCCTGAGACCACAGGAAGGAGACATTCTAATCAAAGGGATCCCGTTAGGCGGACTCAAGAGAACTCACGTGGCGAGAGAGATTGCCATGGTGTCTCAGGAGAATTACTTTAGATTCTCTTTTTCAGCCCTTGAAGTCGTACTCATGGGCCGTTTCCCTCATCTCAAGCGCCTGCAGTTTGAGGGGAAAAAGGATATGGAGGTTGCCCTTGAAGCGTTAAGGGCGACACATACCCTCGAACTGGCAGGGAGGTCCATTCATGAACTTTCAGGAGGAGAAAGGCAGAGGGTTTATATTGCCAGGGCTTTGGCTCAGGAACCCAAAATCATCCTGCTCGATGAACCCACCTCCTTTCTGGACATTGCCCATCAAGTGCAGATCCTCGAACTCATCGTCCGGTTGAATCGGGAATTGGGTCTGACCGTGCTTATGGTGCTCCATGATCTGAACCTTGCCAGTGAATACTGCACGAGAATGATCCTTCTCCACAACGGTTCCATCGCCAAGAAAGGGAGGCCGGAAGAGGTGATTACATATCAGAATATTGAAGAGGTCTATAAGACGGTGGTTGTGGTCAAAGAGAATCCCCTTTCCGGAAAACCCTGTGTTTTTCTGGTAACGGAAGATGAGATGAAGAAGGCTGGGAAGGGATCAGCCCTTTGAGGATGGGGTTGATTTGACCGGGCCTATAGCCACCAGATAAAGAAGGGACGATGTGTCGTTGAGACCAAGGAGCTTCGCGGCTTCCTCATCATAAAATGCTCCAATCCCGCAACAGCCTAAACCCATGGCCGCGGCACTGACATACAGACTTTGCCCCAATTGCCCTGCTCTGAGCATAGCGTACCGATATCCCCTGGCGCCCCAAATGTGATCCAAATATTCCGTGTTTGCAAGGAAGAGAAAATGAACGGCAGCGTTCTTGAGCCACATTTGATCGAGGCAGACATGGGCCATTCTCTCAATAAAAAAACCTCGTTTGACGAGACCAATGGATTTATTCGCAAAGTCCAGGAGATAAAAACCCGGTTCCATGCCTTCCACATCATCGGCGAGAAATCCCATGAAGAGAGAGCGATCGTATTTCGCGGACGCAACGGAAAGTGGGGACTTCTCCATTAAGATAGAAGAAATCAAAGCCGCGTGGGAGTCTTGGCTTATGGCTTTTTTTAGGAAGTTTCGTTTGGATCGGCGATGGTAGAGGGCCGCCGAATAGTTCATGACCTCCGGCCAATTAGTCGGAGCAGCCGTCTTTTTCCAGATTTCCGGGGCTACTCCCAGCCCTTGGAGTGTTTCAGGACCAGGTGTTGCTCGCAGGGTCTTTGAGGCATCTGACTGATGAAATTCGCGTATGATCGGGCAATCGATTTCTCTGGCTGAGACTTGGCTTGCCGAACTTATCGCATCATGGAGTGAATCTAATTTCTGATCCACTGAAACGGAAACAGCATGATCTGTGTATGCATGGGTCACGGCCAGACAGACCTCCTTGGTCTCATCCAGCCCTAATAGATGATTCACCCTTTGATCATCAAAATCATAGGACAGAGAGTGAGAAAGCCTGAGAGCATTAAGGCCCATAACCAGGTTCCCCATAACATGGCCTGTGTCAAGGAGATGATATCGGTACGCACGGTCACGGTATTTCCAGACGCTCCTGAAGAATATGGCGGTGAGAAAAAAGGTTAGAGCTGGGCGCTTGTTTTTCGACGTTTGGGTTGTTCGGATAATGTAACCGGAGAGATCTCCGGTTCGCAAAGTATAAAGCCCATGTCGGTGTACGGCAAAATGATAGAGACCGTCATCCAGACCGGTCACGGAGTGGGTCGTCACATAGATTTCAGTAGGGTAGAGCGCGCCGGCTGAGGCGGCACTGCGGAAAAAATGGTCAACATCTGCATGAAAAGCCTTCGCAGTGATGGTGGAGGCGAGACGAAGGATGAGTGAAAAGGTTTCTGAGTCTACTTGCTCGAGCCTACCTCGCGCGTCTCTTATTCCCAGGATTGAAGAGAGCTTTTCTTCCGGAAGGGGCAGGTTGGATGGCAGGACAATAGGAGAAAGCCCGGGGTAGTCCTTGAACACATTGGGCTGGTTTCTCCAGTCAAGGTGATGGGCTGTCATCTTATCCCGATGGTAACTCGTGTGACGATGATACTCGGAAGCGGAGATGGTCATAACTTCTCGAGATGCTCCAAAAATAAAAACCCCAACTCATTTCCCTATGCAAGGATCATGAATTGGGGTTCAAGATCAGGTCGGGATTAAGCCGCTTCGATATCGCGCCGGGCAGCCATATCCACCAAAACTCTTTCCCTGGCATTGTCAATGCCGAGGGCCTTTCTCTTCTTGTCAATGTGAGCAATCATCATCCGGGCCATTTCATGGGGGTCGGCCGCGAAGCCCCATTTCCCGAATCCCTGCTGTTCAAGTTCCTCAAACAGGTGTTTATGGAATTTGGTTCCTTCAATAATGGGGAAAGTAACCCCAAAAACCGTGTACACGCCTGACCCTACGAAATAATGGCCGATTGAGATCGCCTTTTCACTCATCCACTCAGGTGCGGCGCCGGCTACAGGCAGGTCCGCGATAGACTCGCCCAGCCCGCCGGCTTTGACCATTTCAGCACATGCAATGAGGATTCGGCTGTTATCTACGCAGGATCCGCAGCCCAAGACAGGAGGCATGCCCACGGTTTCGCAGACCTCTTTCAGCCCAGGACCAGCCAGATGGGCGGCTTCCGGCGTATAGAACCCGTATTTGGCCAAAGATATCTGAGAGCACCCGGTCTGGACCACCAAAACGTCGTTTCTGATCAGTTCCTTAACCAATTCCACATGAACATAGTCATGCTTGACCCGTGGGTTGGTGCAGCCCACAACACCCGCGACGCCGCGGATCCTTCCATTGATAATATTATCGTTCAAAGGGGTATAAGAGGCCCTGAAGGTTCCACCCAGCATATAATTGATATATTCATGGGAGAATCCGTGAATGCCCAGGCTTTTCATCTTCGGAATTTCAATGGCCACATTCCGATTCTTGAATCTGACGATGGCATTTTGCACGATGGCATCCGTGCATTCACGCGGTTCATGCTCAACGAATTCGATGTGTTCAACCCCTTCGATATGGGCTCTCGGATTGGTGGTGAAGAGCTTGGTCTGGTAGCACTCGGCCACTCTGGCCAGTCCCTGTTTGATGCACTGGACGTCCACACCCATGGCATCCACGGCACCGGTGACCAAAACCGCTTCTGTGGACATGAAGTTACCGGCATGGGGAATCCCGTGGCGGGAGAGCATCTCCGCGCCGGAACAACACATTCCGACGAGGTTGATCCCGGCAGCGCCCGCATCCTGGGCCGCCTTGATCAGATCCGGATCATTGACCGAAGCCAGCATAGACTCAAACATGTTGGGCTCATGGCCGTGTATGATGATGTTGACATGATCTTCTTTGAGACAGCCCATGTCCACTTCTGCTCTGACAGGGGTCGGGGTACCGAAGAGAATATCGGAGATTTCCGTGGCCACCATGGATCCGCCCCAGCCATCCCCTAGGGCGGTCCGAGTGCACTGTTTGGTAATATTCTCATAATGCTGATCCACGCCTATATGGGTTCGGTGCATGATTTCCATGATTTCACGCATGGCCCCCCTGGGAACGACACCATGTTTACGCCATGTCTCCAAGGTCTTGGGGGGAACACGTTGAGCAAAGGGGATTTCACCTTCCACCTGCGTATAGGTCCGTTCAAGTTCTTCATAAAGGTCTATGGCAATGTCCTTGATCTCACGTCCCTCGGTCTCAATTCCAATGGATTTGGCCACTTCTTCCAGTTTGATGGGGTCTTTGATGGAATATTCCTCAATATTCCCATTGACCACTTCTCTGAACACATCCAGCATGCTCATGCCATGGTCCGTATGGGCGGAGGCCCCGGAGGCCACCATACGGGCGAAATTTCTGGCCGCGATGGTGTCAATGGTCGCGCCGCAAACACCGGTTTTGGCATAGGGTTCTTTAGAATTTAGTCTGCATGGTCCCATGGAACAGTGTTTGCAACAGGCCGAATCCGCACCAATAGGGCAGGCCTTCATGTTGGCCGCCCGATCAAAGGCCGTTTCAACGCCGTCCCTCCTGGCCTTTTCCAGCATCTGGATGGTGGAATCACAGATCGTCCAGTCTCTGATGTCGGGTTCTTTCTTGGCTTTGACAACGTTCTTTTCCTCTTTGTCCATTACGCTTCTCCTTCGTGGAAAGATTTTTGAGATATCTTGTGCTATGTGAATCCTGTGGCTATTTAATTTATATGTAGAAATGAATCTATTTCAATGCCGAAAATAGATCATTCCATGAATGCCCGGTTTTATGACATATTGTGAAAAATTTATCAAGTGAAAAACGGGGCTTTTGGTCCTGTCATGTCCCCACGGTGGTAGCGGCCCCTCCAATGCTGCATTTCGTGAAATCGATTTCCTTACCACAGCCGGTGCAGACATGGGTCTTGTCAAATTCATCAGAAAAGATTTCCTTTTCCTTCCCGCAGTTAGGGCACTTGCATTCAAAGGATTTCAGGCTCTTGAAGGATTCAAAACCCGGGCAATGTTGTGGTGTTGTCATATCCATCTCCTTGGCTTTAAGGTCTTTTGCCGGTCATTCGGCCTCCATTATCTGAGGTGTTCGTCAAGACCTTTCTGCCGCCACGGAACCCGGGCCGGCCAAGGGCCGAAACATCTTTCTCGTTGCACCGCAGATGGGACATTTCCAGTCATCCGGAAGGTCTTCGAAATGGGTTCCTTTTGGGATTTTACCTTTTTTATCCCCCTTATCAGGGTTGTATATATACCCGCAGTTCAGTGTCTGACACTGCCACATCTCTTCCGGGTTCGCCATTGTGTTTATCCTTCCTTTTCGCGTCCGTGGGATTCCTATGCCTTCCAAAGCTCATGAATGTTGCAGTGCTCCCTGGCCGTCACGTTTTCATCCTGGAGATTAAAAAGGGCTTAAGGCGCATCCTAATAATTTTCTCCCAGGAGCTCAAAATGCGCCTGTTCATGGGCACAGGCCGGGCATATCACCGGGGCCTCATTGCCTTCATGAAGATAACCACAGTTTCGACAACGCCAGACGACCTTGTTTTCACGCTTGAACACGCGTCCTGATTCGATATTTCCGGCAAGATCGAGATATCGCTTCTCATGCTGTTTCTCTGCCACAGCAATGGAATCAAAAATGTTGGCAATAGCCTCAAAACCCTCATTGCGGGCGGTTTTCGCAAATCCCGGATACATTTCCGTCCATTCGTAGTTTTCTCCCCCGGCAGCTTTTTTCAGATTTTCAAGGGTCGTTCCTAGGACACCGGCTGGGAAACTTGCGCTGATTTCCAACTCTCCTCCTTCAAGAAGCTTGAAAAGCCTTTTGGCATGTTCTTTTTCTTGATTGGCCGTCTCCTCAAAAATGTCGCTTATCTGGACATAGCCGTCCTTTTTCGCTTGACTGGCAAAATAGGAATAACGGTTCCTGGCTTGTGATTCACCAGCGAACGCCGTGAGAATGTTCTTTTCCGTCTGGGTTCCTTTAAATTCAGTCATGAGATTCCTCTTTCGTCTACTCAAATTCTTTCATCTTATCCCCAAATGAGGATTTCTCCTCCTGGGTACATAATGGGCACAGGCCGTAAAAATCAAGATGATGCCCGGCGATTCGATACTCTGTCGCCTTCAAAAGCGTCTTTGTCAGATTATCCAAGACGCTGTCCGGAGAATTCACAGGGAGGTCCTCAATATTGCCGCAACTCATACAAGTGATGTGATAATGGTCTTCGGTTCTGGCGTCAAAACGCATCTGAGGATGACCCTGACCTGGATCGATCTTCCGTATGAGACCGTTTTTTACGAGGACATCCAGGTTACGATAGACCGTCCCCATACTAATCCGGGGGATCTTTTTACGCACGATTTCATAGACTTCATCGGCAGTAGGATGAGTATGGACCCTTTTGACCTCCTCCAGAATCATCTTTCGCTGGTTGGTCATCCTGAATTTTTGATTGGAAGGCAAAGGACCACCTCTCATGATCGCCCCCTTGAAGAGTCCTATTGTTCAGGCAGCTTCGAACTTCTATTCCGTGGCAGAAGCTCGAAATTATTCCACCATGAAAAAGGCGCTGCCCTTGGCATTACAGACCGGACACCTATCAGGGGCCTCATCTTCACAGGTATAGCCGCATACGGAACAGACGTAATAGTCGGTTTCTTTGAGATTTTCCAGATTTTCCAGGGCTTTTCGATAAAGCCCCGAGTGAACCTTCTCGACGACGTTTGCGTATCGGAAAGTCCTCTCACCGGCCTTAATGCCTTCCTTCCTGGCATGTTCAATCATGTCAGGATACATGTTCTTAAATTCATGAATTTCTCCATCAAGGGCTTCCTGGAGGTTCTCCGCTGTGCTATTGATGCCACCAAGGGCGCGGAGGTGATTATGGGCGTGAATCGTCTCGGCCTCAGCGGCCGCCCTGAAGAGTTTGGCGACTTGTGAATACCCTTCCTTCTCCGCCTGTTTTGCGAAAGCAAGGTACTTACGGTTGGCCTGGGATTCCCCGGCAAAAGCCTCTTGAAGGTCCTTTTCAGTCTGTGTCCCTTTTAGGTCGGACATAAAACACCCTGTCTAGGCAACGGTTTGTTCTCCTTATGAAAACGGGTGCACACGGTTATCTTAATAGGAATGATTACTATTAACTTTTATAGATCCCCTACTAGGGCTTGTCAAGAAGAAATAGTGTACTTTAGAAGGGGTGCATAACATTCAGTCTGGTATTTTTTGTATAAATATGTAATAATCTAAAGGATAAAGACAAATGTAGGGCTAATTGGACACAATTTGATATTGGGAAGGACCTAATGCTACAAATCCTGATGGTCAAGGGAACGGGGAGGATCTGATAATGAATGAGTTGTCGGGGATTCCAGGTTATCTGATTATCATTTTTTTGCTCTTTGCGGCTTTCACTTCTGCTTGGGCCTTGGTCACTCTAAAAGGCATAAAGAAAAAAGTAGCCAAAACTGAGAGGAAAATATCCGTTTTACAAGAACAAAGAGAGGAAACCTCCGAAGATCTGAATCAGAGGATCGCAGGGCTCAAGAAGTATTCCGACAACACAATCAATCAGCTTTTGACTAAACTGAATGAGGTTCTTGAAAAGATCAACACATCCCTCAAAGAGATCAGAAAGTCCACTTCGGAAGAGAATTCCCGTTTGATAGCATCCACAAAATCCTCTATAGAGAAGTCTATGAACACCTCAATTGGTAAAATCCAGGATGCCATAAACAGAAAGGCCGCGGATAATAGAGAAGAGCTGCAAGAATTATCCCAGAAGCTTGAAAACCTCTCAAATGATGTTCAGAGGATGAAGATCGACCTACAGGAACGGACCATCGATCTTGAGTTATGATGGTCGTCACAAGACCTATCCCTGCAGTCCCGCTTAATTGGGATGAAGGGAGGGTTAGAGAATAACATTGATCAGAAGCCATGAAAGAAAGCGTCCTTGCTACGATCCTTATCGCTGATCTTGTGAACAGCACAGAAATGTCGAAAAACCTGACACTCCAGGAATATGACGATATGATTGTCCATTTCCAGAGCACCATGTACGAGATTGTCTCAGCCCATTTGGAACAATACGATTACGAAGGGGACGGGTCTGATTGTTCCTGGTCCATTACGGGTGATGAGATAAGGGTTTTTCTTTATTCAGGTGCAACCCAATATGATGTACGAAATGCCCTTCTCATGGCTGTAAAAATGAAACTCGCCTGGCTGGTATCTGATTTCAATGAGAGAATAATGAAGGAAGGGCGTCTCGTCTCGCGGATCGGAGTGGGTATCAATTGTGGGAAAGTTGTGAAAGGTGTGAGAGCATGGCGTGTAAAGACGGGAGATGTCAGGCCCAGTGTCGAGGGATATGCCATCAATATCACGAAACGCATCGAATCCACGTCGCGGAAAGGGAAGAGTTATCAAGTGATGGTTGGTGATAGCCTTCGTCGGAAGTGTCAAGAACACAATTCACTCAACGTGGTTTTCAGTCCACCCCAGAGCTTGGCATTCAAAGGTCTTGGCCAAGACATGCCGGTCTTCGAAATTATTTCTTTCATCCACTCTGAACTCCTGCCTTCTATGCCGGCCGATTTTAAGAATGGACTGGTGGAGAAAATGCACTATGCCGTGAATCAGCCTATGGCCGAGCCATGGGTATTCATTACTCTCCTTCGGTATTACGCTTCCCTCATCGCCTCAGGCAAACACGACTACTTGGAAAACCATGCCATTCGGATTGCCGAACAGGCCCTGGCAGTGACAGAATATAAACCCATTATCTACAACATGCTTGGCTGGTTTCATATTTATGGAAAGGGCATTCATAATCTGGAAAGGGCCCTGCAGTATTTCGAAGAATCCTTGAAGCTGGAGCCTAGAAATAAGGCCGCTCTCTTGCACAAGGCCAGAATTCTTGAAACAACGGGAAGACAAGACCTGGCCCGGAAGACTTACGGAGACATCCTTTTACACAATCCCAATCATCCTGAGGCACAAAGGAAGATGACGGAATTTGAGGCTTCAGAGCAACTTCAGTCTTGAGGCCTTCTCACTTCATATTATCGCAAATACACGCGCCGAATTGGGAGCAGGTCACTTCTTCTGCGCCCGGCATGAGCCTGGCCAGATCATAAGTTACTTTTTTGGAGAGAATGGTCTTTTCCAATCCTGTCTCTATGAGTTTGGCTGCCTTTGACCATCCCATAAACTCAAGCATCATAGCCCCGCTCAAGATGAATGAGGTGGGATTGACCTTGTCAAGGCCCGCGTATTTCGGTGCCGTGCCGTGTGTGGCTTCAAAGACGGCGTACCCGCTTTGATAATTGATGTTCGCGCCAGGTGCCATCCCTACACCGCCGACTTGAGCCGCGAGGGCATCCGAGATGTAGTCTCCATTCAGGTTAGTGGTAGCGATAACGTCAAATTCCTCAGGTCTTGTCAGCGCCTGCTGAAAAAAAATGTCGGCGATGGTATCCTTGATCAGGATTTTGTCTTTCGGCGGTGTATCCATAACGTCTTCCCAAAGGATTGTCTGTTCGGCATATTCTTCCTTCGCCAGCTGATAACCCCATTTTCGAAACGCGCCTTCCGTATACTTCTGGATATTCCCTTTGTGCACAATGGTGACATTCCTACGGCGATATCGAAGAGCGTAATTTATGGCTGCCCTAATCAGTCTTCGACTGCCGGTCTCACTGATGGGTTTGATCCCGATTCCGGAATCTTCACGGATTCTCCAGCCATAGGCCTCGAAGAGATGGTCCAAAAGATGACGAGTTTGTTCTTTCCCTTTCTCAAGCTCGAATCCTGCATAGATGTCCTCAGTATTCTCTCGAAAAACGATCATATCCACCTTATGGGGTTCTCTGACTGGACTGGGGACGCCCGGGAAATACCGGACGGGCCGCACGCAGGCGTAAAGATCGAGGGCCTGTCTGATGGCGACATTGAGGCTACGAATTCCTTCGCCAACAGGTGTGGTCAACGGGCCCTTGATGCCGATCCTATATTCCCGGAACGCGTTCAGGGTCTCCTGAGGAAGCCAGTTCTTATTCTGTGTATAGGCTTTTTCACCCGCAAGGACTTCCTTCCAGACAATCCGCCGCGAATCATGCCAGCACAATTCAACAGCTTGGTCAATGACCCTGACGGCAGCCCGCCATATATCAGGACCTATGCCATCCCCTTCAATGTAGGGGATGATAGGATGTGCCGGTACCTTGAACTCCCCATTGGAGAACTCGATTTTTTGTCCTGTTTTCACGGTGTCCCCTTGCTCTCGCGTCTCCTTTAAGACCTTCCTTCGCGCCTGCTTCAATTTCTCTGTGAGGAAAGAGCCTGTTCAGAGAGACCCGGCTCTTTGGGAGTTAGCATGATAGAACCAAAACATGCAACGGTGTGATGAACACGCTCCGAGACGGCCGCGCGAATGAACTAAAGCAGAAGGCGGTGATCACGGTTTCTGGTTTCATTCTCTGCGCTGACTCTAATAGCCCGTTTTCCCTTGACCGGGCATTCATGTTGGCAGACCCCGCATCCTATGCAGCGTTCTGGATCCACAACCGGTTTTTGGAGGCGAATGACGATATCAATCGCTGTGTCTTTTGACAGAACTCCAACCGATTTCTCAGAGACGGAGACGGCAAGAGTGTCCTCTGTGTTAGAGATAATCGGTTGCAGTGCGCTCTCGTCATTCTGTCCATCCATCCGAAGATAGTAGTCTCCGGTAGCGTAACGTTCCGGTATGAAACCACCGTTTAACAGTTGGATCTCCAAGGCGTCAACCCCTTTGGCCGTTAAGACATTGTCTTTGTGAATGACACTGAATTGGATCTGGGTCGTGATGGCCTTTGGGCTGACGGGACAATTTTCCTGACAGACGATACAAGGGCGGTCCATGGCCCAGGGAAGACACCTGTTTCTATCAACAAAGGCCGTTCCGATACGAATCGGCCCGTTTTCCGAGAAGTCATTGACGCCCAAGCGTTCATCAAGGCTCAGGGGACGGATCGCTGCGGTGGGACAGACATTCCCACAGGCGATGCAATTGAATTGGCATCCACTGGTGCCAACACGGAAATTGAGTACCGGCGTCCAGATCCCTTCGATTCCACTGGAAAGTCCCGCGGGTTGGATCACGTTCGTAGGGCACACACGCATGCATTGTCCACATTTGATACAGCGGGTGAGAAAGTCTTCCTCTCGCAGAGCACCGGGCGGGCGAATGAGGTCAGGGTTCCAATTGGGACCGATGTGTCCGTTTAACCGGATCATAGGGACAGAGATCACCCCGGCGATTAAGGCTACCGTGAACTCACGCCTAGAGACATCAGGTGATAAGAACTCGCCTGTCACAGAGGGTCTGGTGCCGTATCCCATCAAGCCGTGGGGACAGTCATCAAGACAATTGAGGCAGAGTACACATTCACTGATACGAATTTGGGTAGAGGGCTGGCATGCCCCTTCGCAATTCTGTTCACAAAGACGGCAATCCTTACAGGCCTCCATATCTTTTTTCTGGACCCTCCAGATGGAAAAACGGTCTAGGACGCCGAAGAGGGCGCCTAAAGGGCAGATGAATCGACAATAGAAGCGAGGGACGAAAAGGTTGAGCAAGATGGCCGTCATAAACACGAGGCCGACGGTCCACACTCCATCGTAGATCCGCTCGCTTGGGTTCAGGTGAAAACCCGCACTGTCTAATGGAGGCAATATGACCAAATTGACAGATCTATAGAGGAGGGGAATGGGATCCAGTAATCCGGTCTGAAGGGTGACGGGTAATAATACCTGAATATCCGCAAAACGACAGAGAAGCGCCCATAGAAGCGCAATACCCAAGACGATGATCATAGCCTTTCTGGGTTGTACGTCCTCTTTTTGCGCAGCCTTAAAGCCCACAAAGAGGAGGGCGCAGATCACCAAAAACCAAAAAACCGTTGTTCTCCGTGTAGGCGTGTTGATGACAAAGGTAAGCAAATCCCCTGCAGCCGCACTAAGGAGAAAAACCAAGATCCAGTATTTGATGCCTTGGGAGCGACGGTATCTGTTGAGTTTAATCCGGTCTCTAATCTTTATCTTTCGCTTTCCCAGCACCCCCACCATCTGATGGATACATCCAAAAGGGCAAAGCCACCCACAAAAAAACCTTCCCAGAATAATGGTTAAGGCGACTGTCGCAAGTCCCCAGAGGAGACCGGAATAGAGGGTGTGGGTGCTCAACAAGGTGCCGAGACCGACCAAAGGATCCAGTTGCAGGAACCAATTGATGGGCCACCCCCTTAATTGCCACCACTGCTCGCCAAGGTTCGATGCAGCACAAAACCAGAGGAAGAGCAGAAGGAAAAAACCTTGAGTAATACGTCTAACCGTTCGGATTCCCATGTGTTAGTCTGTCGTTAGGATTTTCGGGTTCAGTGAGGCATAATCAGACATTCCGACGCCTTCTGCCTCGGCCTTCTTGATAAACGGCAATTCATCTAAGGTCCGCTCGAGTAGAGAGGCGCCATAGGCATCCGCAGCAACCGGATCAGTGCTGACGATCATGGTTCCTGTCTCCTTGAGATCTGATAATGATCCGCCGGTAGGACCATTGCGCATCATGGTCGCCGTTCCATCCAAAACAACAAAAGTAGCTTTAAGCAACATAGATAATTCTTTAATAATATTATGAATATCTTGATGAAATATATTCCGTCGCCCCCCTAAAAGCCCATACCAGTTTTTCAATGTCATGGAGGCTCCACTTCGGTGATGATCTTTGAGAGGGGCCATGCCAATGACTTTGTCTACCGATTGCAGAGGCGCATATAGGAGAGGCCATTCACGGATTAATAGCCCCCCCTCAAGCGTAAAATACCGAAAAGAGTCTCTACGGGGAAGCACGACCTTGGCTCCGGCCTCCCGCGCGGCCTTTTCAATTCCAGAGAGGGCAAAACAACTGGCCGGATCATTGATGGGATTGTCGGCGACAATGACCGAAGAAGCACCGACCTTAAGGCACAATCGGGCTATTTCTGTCACAAGGTCGGGATGGCTTGTAGCGCATAGCATCGGGGGTGAAGCAAAGGCGGCGTTGACCTTCAATAATACCCGATCACGGGGCCTGATATATCTCTCCAAGCCCCCGATGGCTTCAAGGGCAAGTCGTATTGTTTTCGCTCGGTCTGTGCCTCTGACGATGGCCATTCTATTTCCCATTTCCGGAACGGAATAATCGGGTAGGCCAGGCAATACATCCACTTTCTGGCGACCGGAAGGGGCCATAGGATCATAGAACCAATAGGCTAAAGCGCATGCCGTTGTAAGGGAAAGCCCGGCCTTGGTGCAACGGGTGAGGAATTCTCGCCTTCCAACTGAATCAGAGTTTTGGATTTTGATGAGATGCAACATATTTCTTTGCCACCTCGTGCATAGCTGCCACCAGGTCATCAGACGTGCTGGAAGCCCTCATTTCCATATAATCTTGCCCATGTACAAAGAAAAGCGCATTGGCCGCATAATAGGCAAACTCCGCCCATTGCAATGGAAGCCCGTCCTCACGGTATTGCTGACTATACACCGCGAAGGCATTCTCTTTGGTGCCCATGTCATACTTGAAGACTTCGAACCACATGTCTTGATTATCTGTATGAACATATCGTTGACTCTTCAACCCTAGAAAGCCGGATGCGAGGTAGAAATCGGCTTGTCCATTGATCTTTTCATACAGTGTTTCAGGGGTGAAACTTTCAAGAGGAGTCATCCCAGTGAAATTGTCGGGTAAAGGAACCAAAGTTGAGGGTAGATCAGAGGAGAATTGCTCCATGCCTCCCTCTAAAATGCGATGTGCTGTAACGGCAGGATTGAATTGGAACTGCTGAAGGAAGACCATTACACCAATAAGGACCAGTATGGCCAGGATAAGGAAGCCGAGGAGGGCTTCTCCTTTTGTTCGTGTTCTCTTTTTAGGCAATGGACTCCCTTTGGTGTCTCAGAATTTTTTTGTGGTGAACGAATTAGCGGATTGGTTTCTGCCATTCTCTGGCAAAAATCTCCGCGACCTTATTAATTTGACTTGAATCTATAACCAAGGCTCTTGCGACCTCGGCGTACAGTGCTCCTCGATCCTTATTCTCTGCATCCACAAGGGCGTTGAGATCCCTCTTTTCTTTGAGCCCCAACTCATCAGCGCCTGCAATGGATATGTACCCGTCGTCACCCTCCTGAAGCATGCCATTTTGATAAAAAGGCTTGAGCTGGGCGTAGCGTGCTTTCATTTTTTCTTTGAGGCCGCGAATGGTGGCGTTTGAGACGGTTGTCGCGTCCTGAGCCCAGGCATTGGAAGGAGACAGGCACTGAAGGGCGCTTTGCACAAAGCATACTTTCTTATTTATCAGAAAGGATTGTTTTTCAGCCCCTTCTTGCCCCCTGATCTCATCAACGATCTCACCGGCCATGGTTTCCACCTGCTCGGCAGGGAAGTAGATATTAACGGTCACACAGGCTAAAATAAAAACCATCATACACAATATGGTCGACCAGAGAAATTTTTGATTCTTTTTCATATCTCTCTCCTTAAGGTTGTGATAACGGGTTGTTACTTGTCATTCTATCACAGGGCCGTTTTTTGATTCCAGGATCCACTTCATTCTTTTGACCATGGCCTTGAAACTGATTGGCGTGTCTGGATTATGATTTACTACATCTACTTTTGGAATGCCACCACTTTTCACAAGATAATCCGGTCCACCTTTCCAATCCGAGCCATTTATTCTGAAGGAATCATTGGCTAGGGATGCTCGAATTCCAATTTTGCTATAGGGAAGTCTCTCAAATAAGGTAATGAAGGCCCCTGAAATCCCCATAAAAGGACTCCCTCCACCCCCGATTCTGGCCAAATTATCCATTGCTTGAACGCTTATTTTCTGATTGATTCCTTCGGTTTTCACGCTTTCCAGTAAAAGGTCAAATTTCTGTGCCTGTCCGTCGGCGATTTCGAGGTCACGAATGTGCCCCTGCAATATTCCCTCTATTTCTCCAAATGAAGTCCCTTTAGTCAGTTCGTAGAGGTTTATGTCTTTGATGCTGATATTGGCTTTATACAGGGGAAATGACGAAAAAAGGCCGGATAGGCCCGGGTTGGATAGGAGGATTTCACCCTCAAAGGCTTGAGCACGGATTTGACCGGAGCTGTGGAGCGTATTCTCCTCAAATCGTACGGTATCCAGCTCACCCTCTATAGTTCCGTGCACCGGCATGGGCAGGAGTTGAGAGAATAAGGAGCCGCTGTCGATTCCATCAAGTCGCAGGCTGGTTCTAATGGATCGATTCGAAGAGATGATATTTTCACAAAAGATGGGACCGACTTCCACGACCCCACCCGAAACCATCAACACTGTAGGTTCGTCAACCGAAAGCCGATTGGGATCCATCTTCAAAGGGAGTCTGAGGGGTTGGGTGTCAATAATGGGCATTTTCAAATTCTGAATGAATAACTTCCCTCGAACAGGTTCCTGTTGCTGTACACTGTTTTGGGTTTGTATCCATATAGGCAGATCAAGATTGATTCCTGCGAAGTCAAAGGCCATATCGAACGAATTGAGTCGACCCTCATCCCACCAACCATATCCTTTGATCGCCCACTCTGAGGTCGAACCTGTGAAACTCAAATCCGCGGAAATATCACCTGCCAAATCGAACGATGCGAAAAAGGGTTTTTCCATACGAAACGGTTCCAGGACAAAATGATCAAAGAGGGGTTTCATGGGGGTCTTGGGTATTTTAATCGAGAAATCAGCATATGGGTTCCCAGATTCAAGATGAAGCGTGCCCTCTAAGGTAACATTCAGAATATCTCTCAATTGAATCTCTTGTGAGGATACATGAATTCTTTTATTTGGAATGTCGTATTTACCCTTAAGCAAAGAAGAAAATCTATTATTATTCAGGTTCAAATAGAAGCGATCAAGGAGAAACTCACCTTCATCCGCGGTCAGAGCTGTCCGGAAGGCCATAGTAGATCGATTGGGGGCCAGTTCCCCGTTCATCTCCAAGATTAGAGAGAGGGCTTCCCCGAAATAACCGGCATGGGTGTTTTCAAAGGCCAGATGGCGAAGGCCGATTTGAAGATTCAAAGTCCATGCCTTTTCCTTATTTTGTACAGAATCCAGTTCAAGATCACTGAGACCTTCAAATCGCCATTCAGGAGGCATCATCCCGAGCATTTGCACGGACTCAATGAGACGGACGTCTTGTCCATGGAACTTCAGGTTGAGCAGCCCTTGCTCAAAAACCAGGGATGCGTGTATGTTTCTTAAGAAGGAGGTTTCGAGATGGATATCAGAGAGGAGAAGGGATATGGGTTTTATGCCCATTTCACCTTCTGTGACCTCAATATAAACCTTCTTTATAAGAAAGTCTCTGGTACCAAAGTCCATTCTGATCTGTTCGCTCTTCAAACCGGCGGAAAGAGAGAGCTTTGGAAGCTCGCCTGATACACGCAAGTTTCCGGAGAGCTCGCCTTCGAACACGGTTTGGTCCCTCCTGTAAGAAACCCCATTCGCATCGAGGCCGGCGTAAAGGTCGATATGGAAATTCCAGCCTTCCCCTATGTTTCGGCCACTCATTTCTCCTTGAAAGGAGATAGGCCCTGACAAATTGACTGTCACCCCTTTCATCGCATCGTCCGGTAGGAGGGCCAAGAACCTGTCAGAAAAGAGATACCCTTTCAGAATATCCAATCGAATATCGGTTTGAGTCCCGATCCGTATGTCCATTTTTCCTTTCAACTGAAGGGCATCATCGGCGTTCAAGTCAAACTCGATGACATTGAGCAATTGGCTCTCGATATTAAGGGAACCCCACAGTTGGGCCTTCATAGAAAAAGGCGGCCACAGCGTGTCGTAGTCTTGTTTAAGGTGTATGGCATCGAATTGGAACTCAATAGCTTCAAGGTCCAGTTTTTTCTTCTCCCTGGAATACCGGATAGTGCCTTTGGTTTCAATTTTATTGATATCAACTCCCGGACCCTGAAATGTGGCGTCGGTTGCCTCCAGAAATCCCGCTATCTGTGTAGCATCCAGCGAGATGGCATCTTGCGTGATCACATGAATCTCGGGAGCCTTGAATAAAAGGCCTTGTGAAGGGTATTCCAAGACCAGATTGCAGGAGATTTCTATACGGTGATCAGGATTCATCTTTGCGTGAATCCCTTTGATCTCCATCCTCCGCTTTTCGAATAGGGATGTGATTTGTCCATCTGAAATCGCTGCTTCTTCGAGCCTAATATCCCTGAAGATAAACCATGTGAAAGCTCCCCTTAGTATTCGCGAAAAGAAAGAAGGAGACTCATGTCCTGTCGTGTACTCCGGCATCACATATTGTGATGGAATATTCAACCGGAGTTTATGAATCCTGATCTCCCGGATAATGAGGGTCCTGCGTCCTAACCGGCCTTCCGTGACCATGTCTGCCGCCAAATCGGAGATCCTCAAATAAAGACCATTCTGATCATCAAATGGCCGAAGATTGATTCCGTCGGCTTTGACCGTCAGCGGGTTGAGGGAATAGGAGAGATTCTCAAATGTACACGCCATACCCGTGGATTGGGAAACAATTCTCGTTATGAGTTGTTTTATTGAATCAGGGTGTGTGTAATAATAAAAGAGTGTTCCAGCAATAGACGTCACAATGAGGAGGAGAAAGACGGCAAGGATAATGAAGAATTTCTTTCTGAGTTTCATTTTTTTCATTCGTTCGGGTTGAAGGCCTTGGTTTTAACTTTTTCGCCTTTTTGCAGTGTTAAGGAGAAGTCTCCTTGACATGATTCTTCAACCATTCCAACACAAGTTCCTCTTTTTTAGAGATATCCCGCAGGTATGCAATGGTTTCTATCACCGAGTTGTTCTTTTCCTTTACTAGCGCATCAAAAAGGGCAAAATTCCGGTGGTAAAGACCGATGGCCATGAGATAGGCATTGTTTAGTCCGCCCATTCCAAAGTGGATGAAATAATCTGTCTGCAATTGCGCCTTAACCTCAACAAAACGGTCAAGAAATGACGCAAAGACCTTCTCCCTTTGAATCAGTTTCTCCTGAAAGCTTATAGGGGAATTGTAGAGTTGTTCCAGTTCATTGAGAAGAGAATCCAAGTAAGAAGAGAATACGCGCTCGTCAGCTATACTTTTCTTTGCCTCAATGGTTAAGGGGTCACATGGGCCGTATTTGCTTTCGAAAAAATCAACCGCCCCAGCTTTTCCCACCAATACGGCCAAGCCTTCATTGAACTCACCCTCTCCCTTGAGATAAAGGGTCGTGTGGGTCATTTCGTGCAGAATCGTCTCCACGAGATCCAGGGTAGATCCCTCAAGAAGGTTCATGGTCACAGGATCGTTGAACCAACCGAGCGTGCTGTACGCATCGGCGACCCCCAGAAACACATCAAGGTCCTTGTGAAGCAGGTTCTCTTTTTTCTTCTTTGCTTCTTCCAGATCAAAAAAAGGCAGATAGTGAAGCTTTCCGACAATGGGAAACCACCATGTCATTTGTCTGAGACGGTCCTTGGGAGAAGCCGTCAATACATACATGGGCGCCCGATTCGACTCAAGGTAGACGGTTTGATAGTTTTCGGTCTTTTTGAGTCCCAGTTCTTCCTCTCCGAATGCCTTAACCAGGGCCACGAGTCGAAGCCGTTCATCCTCTTCGGTGCCAAGGGTCTCTCCCGCAAGGGCCTCTTCCACCGGGATGGAGTCATGAAGCAGTTGATATTGTCCTTTTGCGGCGTGATAAACATAGGTTGGGCTGCAGCCCGTGGTCGACAAAAAGAGTGTTGAGAGGATAAAAGGTAAGATGAAATGGAACCGAATAAAAGATTTCACCACCTTTCTAGAATATTTGCTTTTAGTCATGGGTGTAAAAAGATTATTGATCAATGGAGACCTTTGAATAATGCTCAATTTTGTTCAAGGTCAAGGAAGGCGAAAATTCTAACCCTCCCGATTTTAATCGGGACAGCCAGGAATACCTGGAGTATTTCGAGGATGAGAATTTGAGCCTGACGACAAAATTGGGCAAAAGGGGGCGTTTTTCAAAGGTCTCCAATGGTCAATCTACAAATATGTCTTATGCCAGTACTGAAAGACGATCAGGTTCCAGAGGTGCCATGAGGTGTCTTGGCGTCCATTCATGTGATCGTTGATCAATCCCTGAATAACCTCAAAATCAAAGAGGCCTTGGTTCTTGATGATATCCTTAACCAGATACTCGTCAATGAGAAATCGCAACTCATTCCTGAGCCAAGCCCCGATGGGCATCTCAAAACCCCACTTTGGTCGATGATGTAGAGAAGGAGGCAAGAGGTCTTTGAAAGTCTCTACCAGGATATATTTTCCGGTTTTCCCTTTCAACTTCAGATTCCCCTTTAATTGAAAGACGTATTCGACAAATGGGTAATCCAAAAAAGGGACCCGTACTTCGAGGGAATTGGCCATGCTCATCCGATCCACCTTGGTGAGCATATCCCCATGAAGTAAACCTCTTACATCCATATATAGCATTAAGTTAACAAGATCGTTAGGAAAACGATCTTCATCATTCCTTGCGATTTTTTGAATAAGGGCAAGATACAAATCGTCATCAGGGGGGTTCATTAACAAACTCTGCCTCAGAGAAAAGGGAAAAACCTCTCGCCATCGGGAAAACCGTTGGGGAAAATCGAGACTCATCCCCTTGACAAATTTCTTGGCCCTTCGAATTCTTTCCAGGCTTGGTTTGTCCCTCGCGTCAGGTAACGCGTTGATGAATGGGGCGATGAGCCCGTCTTTTATGAATCGGGGAATCTTCTTGAAATAATGTGACCAACGTTCCCCTTGATACATCCTGTATCCGGCAAAGAGCTCGTCTCCGCCGTCTCCGGAGAGGGCTACGGTCACGTGTTTTTTCGTCTCCCTGGAGACAATGTAGGTGGGAACAGCGGAAGAATCTGCAAAGGGCTCATCCACGCATTCCAGGACCAGGGGAAAGGCGTCCAGGATATCCTTATGTCCAAGCTTAAACTCCTGGTGTTCGGTCCCGTGAAACGCGGCGACATCCCTAGCATATTTTGTCTCATCAAAGGAAGGAAGGTCTTCATATCCGATTGAGAATGTCTTTACGGGACGATTGGAGTTCCTGGACATGAGGGCAACAATGAGACTTGAGTCTATCCCGCCGCTGAGAAAAGCACCGAAAGGAACGTCCGATATGAGACGACGTACAACCGCGTCTTCCATGAGGGTGTAAAGATGGTGTTTGATTTCGCTGAGGGTTTCCGCGGGTGCATCAGGGGCGGTGTGCGTCGCCTCACGATCAGTCCCGCTGGGAATATCCCAGTAGGGTTCAACGGAGATTTCTCCCCTTTCTGCGATCAGCCAGTTGCCCGGCATCAACTTCCGAATGTTCTTAAAGATGGTCCAAGGAGGCGGGATGTAGTTTAGGGTCAGGTAGAGATCCAGGGCTTCCGGATCAATTGCCCTCGGTACATCATGATCACATAGAATAGCCTTGATTTCCGAGGCAAAGATCAGTTGTTGACCATCCCAATAGTAGTTGAGAGGCTTGATGCCCAGACGGTCCCTTCCGAGCCACAGTCTTTGTCTCCGGCCATCCCAAAGGGCGAATCCAAACATGCCGTTGAGGTGTTTGAGACAATCCGTGCCTTCTTCCTCATAGAGATGAATGAGTGTTTCCGTATCGGTTCTGCTTTTTAGACTGTGTCCCTTTGATTTCAGCCTTTCTCTTATATCAATGAAGTCATATATTTCTCCATTGAAGACAAGCCATATGCTCCCGTCTTCATTGCACATGGGTTGATGCCCGGCAGGTGAAAGATCGATGATACTGAGCCTTCGATGTCCGAGCCCAATGGGATGAGAAACGTGAACGCCTTCATCATCAGGTCCGCGATAGGAAAAGGACTGACACATCTTCCTGATGAGGTCTTCACTTACCTTTTTACCATTAAAATTCAGTTTTCCGCAGATGCCACACATACGCAGATCCAAAATCAAAGATCAAAAATCCAAAATCGAAAATTACAAGGGTTTGTATATCACAAAAATCGGATTGGAAGTCAGGTGCTTTTTCTCATCTATAAGCCGATAATAGGTCTTCTCATTCGCTGGCGCTTTCTCATCCTTGTATTTGATTTCCATGGGTGTTTTTCCTTGAAAAGTGTATATCAGGGTTCCGCCTCGAATAAGATGAATCGTTGTATCCTTATCCCTAAATTTTTCCCTGTCATCCGAGACGCTAAACGCGATGAGGGGGAAGCGTGAAGTTATCAGTGTATCCCCCATGAAGGCCTTATTCTCTTCTTCTCCATAGACATTAAAATACTCCAGCTTTGGCCAGGTTTGCCCATCACCCCGGGAACAGTACATACGGCCGCTTCTAATGGCCTCCATGACACCCTCTTTTGAAAAATCCTTCACCAAGAGAGTGTTAGGATAGACCCCCAGTTTCAGTCCCCATCGACCATCCTCATGGAATTCAGATGTGCAGATTCCCCAGGGAGGTCTGGTCCGTTTCCCATGGCAATACTCATTCAAAACCCTATCCCATTCCTTTCCTGGGTCTATGACGGTGGGATTCTCGCCGTAGATTGCTGAAAAGCCCGTGTAGTCTTTGGATTGATAGAGCACTTCAGGATAAGG
Organism: Deltaproteobacteria bacterium; assembly: GCA_016930795.1. Classification (GTDB taxonomy): domain Bacteria; phylum Desulfobacterota; class DSM-4660; order Desulfatiglandales; family HGW-15; genus JAFGFY01. The sequence goes on along the minus strand of JAFGFY010000093.1, from coordinate 24,032 downwards.
GGGCGTGTTCAGGTGAATGGGACCATATTCCCTAATCCCGGATTTCTGTTCAGGATAATTCCAGAAACAGAGTCCGCCTCTTTGGTTCACATAATCGATCACCTCCTGAAAAGGGGCAATGCCTTGATCTCCATCGTAGGCGTTATAAAGGGAACTTTTGAAGGGGTGGTGATCCATAACAGCAAGGAGCGATACAATGAAGAGAATGAGACCGATCCATCGATAAGAGCCTTTTTGTCTCAAGAGCACAAGACCGATGATCAATGGAACGACGAACAGTATTAAACCTGGGAGTAGTTCATTTGTGTATTCAAGTGACCATCCATTTCCAAGGTCCGGTAGATGGGAATAATCTCGTGGTTCCATCAAATCAACCGCGAGGATTCTGCGGTGATATTCATGGGCGGTTAGATCCTTGTTCCACCAGGAGCCTGTCCAATAGTAATAGCTCGACGTCACACAACCGGGAATGATGATCATATGAGGGTATTTCTTGCACACCTCTTCGATCTCACGAAGGTACTCGTCTGGTCCATGAGTCATGATAGATGGATTTTCTTTTTTATACCTTAGAATATTTCTGAAGAGGGGAATGCCGTAGGAGAGGGCGATCCGATTATGATCGCTAATGAAGACAACCTTGAATCCCCTCGTTTCGGCCATTCGCACGATTTCCTCAATGCTGTGAACGCCGTCACTAAATGTTGATCGCAGGTCCATGAGACCGGCCACAGCCGTATATGGATCTGTGGGATCGGATTCGGCCTTTGCCGGTCGCGCGAGGATAGAGGATAGAAGCGCGATGAATAGGAGGAGGGGAAAGCTCTTATTCTGTCTAATGGGTAACAAGAAAAGAGGATTTATCATACTCTAGAGCGACGAAGCCCTCCTGTGGGGAAAACCCGCGAAAAGCAGGCAAGAAGCATATAATTAAACTGTGAGAAGATTGAATTATTAAAGCACATTTTATCGAAATTGTCCATTGCACCTCTAAATCAATTACGCCGCCGCAGAGTAGCGGGGAATCTAGATTCCCCGCGCTTCCAGCCTTTCACCTGTATTGTGTGGCCGTGTGTCTAGTCAGTGAATTTGGAAGATAAGCCCAGAGTCCAGCCACAGGGGTGTCTAGACCCAACGGAATAGAGTTGCCTACTGAAGGTTGTAGGGATATAAACGGGTTGTATGATGCATTATTTGAATGAGGGGGAAACATGAAGGGCATTTTTGAATTGATTTCAGGGTCGGGAAGCGGAGTGGGGGAGGAAACCGTCGTTTCTATCGGCATTCCTTTGAAAGCAGGAGGACACGACGTCATGTGTCCTATTTCCAAGACGTGTGCTTCCTACAGAACTTTGGAGATTGAAGTTCAAGCCATTAAGGATGAACTCGATGCGCTGCTTCAGAAAGCCAAAGGGAACTTCGAGGTTTCGGCGACGGAAGATGCACTTGCTCTGACACCAGACATGTCGCCCGAGGAAATCTGGTCGGTCCTTTCGAAGCTTTCTCAGGAGGACCTTTTTGTTCAGAGCTATAATAGCCTGGAAGAGGAGAAGAGGAGGGCTGTTGCTGAACATGTACTGACTCGATGCAATGTGTTCTCCGGTATGTCGGCTGTGTTTTCTTCCCGCTACAACAGTGAAACCGGTCTTCTGGAATAGATTAAGGCCTTTTGTATCTTGAGAAGAAACCTATCTCCAATTTCATGCCTCATAGCTTGACCGGTTTAGCCTTAATATGCTAATGAAAAAAATGATTTTTTAAAATATTTCATTTATAACCCATAAGGTTTCCTCTTCTAAGTGCTTAGCGAAGACTGAAGCTTGATCTCTTTTGCGTAGGCGGAATCCAGCCTTCGTATAAAGCTGCGACGCGACAAGCCTGATACACTTGCCGTAGAAAGCTTGTAAACGAGCTGATTTCTAAAAGGATGGCATCATGAAAAATATACTCATAGGCAAGGGCGAACAGCAGGTTCACCTTTTATCCAAATACGGCAACAGGCATGGGCTTATCGCCGGCGCTACCGGCACCGGTAAGACTATCTCTCTCCTTGTTCTCGCGGAAGGCTTTTCCCGCATGGGGGTGCCTGTGTTTATGTCTGATGTTAAAGGCGATGTCGCAGGTATTGCAATGGCAGGCGCCTTAAACGAAAAGATACAGCAGCGGATTTCCCAGATCGGCATTGATGGCTACCTGAATGAACCATCTCCATCTGTATTCTGGGATCTGTACGGCAAGTTGGGGCATCCTGTGAGGGTAACCATCAGCGAGATGGGGCCAAGCCTATTAAGCCGGATGCTTGAGCTTAACGATATCCAGGAGGGGACACTGGAAATAGCTTTTAAAATGGCTGATGAACAGGGCCTTCTCCTACTTGATCTTGATGACTTCCGCGCCATCCTCAGTTATATTGCCGAGAACAGCAAAGCAATATCTGCACAATATGGACTCGTAAGCACAAAGTCAGTGGCAGCTATCCAGCGCGCCCTGCTGGCTTTTGAGAGAGAAGGTGGCAGCTGCATGTTTGGAGAGCCTGCCCTGGAGTTGAACGACTTTTTGCGCACCGATCTTTCCGGTCGGGGCATTGTGAACATACTTGCCGCAGATCAGCTTATTCTGAAACCGAGGCTGTATTCAAGCTTCCTCCTTTGGCTTCTGTCTGAGTTATTTGAGAACCTTCCGGAGGTTGGGGACCTTGATAAGCCGAGGCTTGTATTTTTCTTTGACGAAGCGCATCTGCTGTTTGATGATGCCCCAACGATGCTCCGCCAGCGTGTGGAACAGGCAGTAAGGCTTATCCGCTCAAAAGGCGTGGGCGTGTACTTCTGTTCTCAATTCCCGGATGATGTACCGGGCGAGATCCTGGGTCAGATGGGCAACCGAATTCAACATGCTCTGCGCGCCTACACGCCCCGCGACCAGAAGGCAGTAAAGACCGCCGCGGAGACATTTGCTGTCAATCCCAAACTTGATGTCGCCTCTGTCATTTCCCAGCTCGGAGTGGGCGAGGCACTGGTATCAACCCTTCAAGAAAAAGGTGTTCCCTTGCCTGTGGAGCGGACCATCATTTGTCCACCACGCTGCCGAATGGGGACGATAACACCGGAAGAACGTGCCATAATAAGGGCGCGAAGCCCTATCGGCATAAAGTATGATACTGCTATGAACCGCGAATCCGCATACGAGATATTAAACAGGCGGGCATTGGGAAAGGTGGAGGCACAGCCTGGACCTGAACAGAGGCAGATTAAGATTGAGAAGCCGGCTGAAAAGGGGCGTGGGATGTTTGGGGATCTTTTCTGGGGTACCAAACGGCGACAGGGGATGGTGGAAACTATGGTCAAGCAGACAATGCGCACTGTCGGCAGCCAGGTGGGTCGGCAGATCATGCGTGGGATACTGGGAGGGATTCTTGGAGGAACAAGACGTCGATAACCATATTTTACAGGGTGAAAAAGAGGCATGGGATATCCTTTCGGCCGCATTAAAAGGATATAGCCGCCTGTCTCAGAGGATTGAAAGAGATCAAAAGCTTAAGTGCAAAAAAATCGATAGAATGGAGCCCCACAGGTTTACCCGTGGGGCTCCATATGTTGACTGGATTCGAAGGCTGAAGCTGGGAGAAACGATTTATCATCCGAGTTTCAAGGCACCTCCGAATGTCAAACCTGTTTGGCCGTGCATCGATGATGATCAAGCGAAAATGGACAATTGAAATGTGTGAAAGGAGAGGAAAGAAGATTTTAGATTTCTCTTAATGATGAGTAATACAAAAGCGATTAAGGGTTTTCATCTTTAAACGCCTTTCCTTTCGTGATAAGGCGGTAGGTTTCTTCATATATGGTTGCCATAGGACCAATCGCGACTATTTGGATCTCTTTCTTAGCATTTAACCGGTATATGATACGAAACCTACTGACATGCACACTCCTCAATCCTCCCAGTTCATTCCTAAACAATTTCCCAGAATGAGGCTTTTCTATGATACTTTTCAGGGCACTCTTGATCTTCCTTTCAAATTAGTCTCCTTCCATCCCTCATATTCATCCGGACTCACGAGGACAGCAGCGGGACGGCCGTTTTTCGTGATGATAATCTCCTCATCCATACTGTTTACTTTTTCAACAAGACTGCTGAGCTTGATTTTCGCCTCGGAAAGGGACAACGTTTCCATAAGTTGACCTCCATTTTGGTCTACCAAAATTCAGGTCATTTTATTATGACGAGTTTGGTATGTCAAAAAGATAAGTATCGTCACAACTGAAAACCGCTTGAACTCTTAGGCATTTTCAAGAATATTGACATCGTAATGAAGCTGATATAAAAACAATTACCATAACAGTCAAAATCAAAAGAGGTTTATAAATTGAAGATAATTATTGTCGGTGCGGGAGAAGTCGGTTTTCATTGTGCGCAGAAACTGTCTGAAGAAGGGCAGGATGTTGTTCTAATTGATAAAGACCCCGAACAAATAAAGAGAATAACAGATAATCTTGATGTGCAGGCTATTACCGGTTCCGGAACAAGCCCTGAAACACTTAAGACCGCGGGAATAACAGGCGTTGATATGCTTGTTGCAGCGACAGACAGTGATGAAGCTAATCTTATAGCCTGCCTGCTTGCAAGGAACCTGAACCGTTATATACTGAAGGTAGCAAGGGTCAGGAATAGAGAATATCTTGAGGAAAAAGAACTCTTTGGTGAAAGCCTTTTAGGGGTCGACCAGATTATCAACCCTGAATCAGCAATGGTTGAAACAATAAGAAATCTTATGATGGTGCCGGGTGCTTCCGATGTGATCGATTTTGTAGATGGCAGAGTAAAATTGATTGGATTTACCATCACCAAAGACTCCTCACTCAGAGGCCGTCAATTAAGTTCGTTCAGAGATTTTACCGGGAACCTACTAATCGGTGCCATAATAAGAGATGAAAAGGTGCTTATCCCCCATGGGAGTGATATGATACATGAAGGAGATCTGATTTACCTTGTAATAAGGTCGAATGAGATGAGCAAGGTTTTTCAATTTCTCGGGATCAATGATAAAGGTGTAAGAAATGTCATGATAATAGGTGGAGGAGATACCGGCGGCGCACTTGGGGAAGCCCTGGATGATACGAAGCTTCATACAAAAATAATAGAAAAAGACAGCAATAGATGCACAGTCCTTGCCGAGCGGTTGGAAAAGCCGGTGATAATCTGTGGAGACGGCACGGATAAAGATCTCCTTCTTGAAGAGAATATTGGAGAAATGGATTTTCATGTTGCTTTGACGGGAGACGAGGAAAACAATGTATTGATGTCTCTTCTTGCCAAGGAACTAGGCGCCAAAAAGATCATTACTCGGATAAGTAAACTTAGTTATATACCGCTTGTTTCAGCTATCGGGATTGATACGGTTGTAAGCCCCAGGTTGTCTGCTGTAAGGGCTATTCTTCAATATATAAGAAGAGGTAAGGTAATCTCGGTTGCCCCGCTTAAGGGGGAACAGGCAGAGGCCATTGAGGTGGAAGCCCTTGAGACATCTGATATAGTCGACAAACCCATATCCCAGATAAAATTCCCCAAAGGAGCGCTGGTAGGAGCTGTTATCAGAAAAGACGAGATCATTATACCCAATGGAACTACTTTGATAAATAGCAATGACAGGCTTATCTTTTTCGCCCTGAGAGATGTCATCCACAAACTGGAAAAACTCCTTACCGTAAAGCTGGATTATTTCTAATGAATCCTAACAGTGTCCTGAGATTTATTGGCATCCTTATAATTTTCCTTGGGGCATCGATGTGCCTACCTTTCGGGGCTGCACTGCTTACCGGGGATGGCAGCAGCAATGCCCTGGCGGGGTCTCTTATCATCACAGTTGGCATTGGGACTATCATTTTTCTGTCTACAAAAAAAAATAAGGAAGTTCACCTCAGTCACAGAGATGGTGTAGCAATTGTGACCTTTGGTTGGATAGCTGCAGGGCTGGTCGGAGCCATCCCGTTTCTTATTTCAGGAGCTATACCAAATTTTACCGATGCCTATTTTGAATCTGTCTCAGGTTTTACAACAACCGGGGCAACCATTTTATCAGATATCGAAGAGGTGTCTGCTGGAATTCTTTTATGGCGCAGCCTTACACAATGGCTGGGCGGTATGGGTATCATAGTATTATCAATCGCTATACTGCCATTTCTCGGGGTTGGCGGAATGCAGTTATACAGGGCGGAGATACCAAGTCCGGTTGTTGATAAATTAAAACCCAGGATATCGGATACCGCAAAAACCCTCTGGAAAGTATACCTCATCATTACTGCGCTGGAGATAATATTCCTTTCTATTGGAGGTATGCCGTTTTTTGATGCGGTCAACCACGCATTCTGCACAATGCCGACGGGGGGATTCTCTCCCAAGAATGCCAGCATAGCCTATTATGACAGTGCGTATATTGATGCTGTTATTGTTGTTTTTATGATTATGGCCGGTATCAACTTTTCGCTGCATTTTAAGGTGATAAGTGAAGGTCCGCGGGTTTTCTGGAAAGATCCGGAATGCAAAGTTTTTTTGTCTTTTGTTATTTTTATTACAGGTGTTGTGACATTTAATATCTATGGAACGGTCTATAACAGCCTTTTAAGTGCCTTTCGTTTTGCATCCTTTCAGGTGACTTCAATTATCACTACAACTGGTTTTGTTAAAGCGGATTTCGTTCTTTGGCCTACACTTTCATGCAGTCTTCTCCTGATATGTATGTTTCTTGGAGGCATGGCAGGCTCCACCGGAGGCGGATTGAAGACCATGCGTGTCATGCTTCTTATAGAACACGGATACCAGGAGATCTTCCGAATAGTCCATCCTCACGCAGTTACTACAATCAAGCTCGGCGGCAGAGCGGTACCGCAGGAAACACTTAACAGTATCTGGGGCTTTTTTACTCTATATCTCTTGTTATTTGTATCAGGCTCTATCTTTATGGCAATGCTCGGGCTGGATATGGTATCTTCATTTTCTTCAGTCGCGGCATGCATATTTAATGTCGGCCCGGGTTTGGGAATTGTAGGTCCTGTTGGTAATTATCTGGGTATACCTGTGACCGGAAAGTGGATACTGATATTCTGCATGCTGCTTGGAAGGCTTGAAATCTATACTGTTTTGGTTCTACTCACACCTGAGTTCTGGAGAAAATAATCCGCTTATCCACAAATGACTGACTTCCAACAGCGATACGACCCCTCCACTCATCTTGTCGGACTTCTGCTACGTTCCCCAGGTATTCTTCCACCCATTCACTGTGGCTGTTTTTGAGATTGTCGTAGGATTCGGCTCCAATCAACATTCGGGGCCTATATCGTCTTTTTCAGCCCTGAAAATCAGAAAAAGGGTAGAATCCTATAGTCTTCTGTCAATTAGTAGACGGTCTGAGCAAGAATTTCTTCCACTTCACTAATGCGGCCTAAGTCCTGGCTGTGTACTTACGGGTACAAATAGAGGCGGCTGATCACAACCAAGATAAATCAATCCATACCTATGAGCTCATCAGGAGATATAACTGCAGCATGTCATGAGATTCCACAGTGGAAAATGCCATTAATAGGCTAAATAGACCATTGATGGGTTAGCTGTGTATAGATCAATGTCTAAATCGATTATTCAACCGATTGAAATTGCTGTATTTTTGAATTGATGAACTCTGGCACGATTCCTGCTGGAACCATGTGCTAAAAAGAAAACCGAATTCTGCCAATAGACCGATACCGTTCCATCCTCGTCATGATTCAAAAAACGGCTTTTTTGAAGAAATCGGGAACATTTTAGAGGCTCGTACGTATAGTATTTAAGGTCATAAATTGATAACAACCCTTTTTTATCAAATAGATATTTAATCCAATGTTATTCTGGACATTGTAAAAGAAGACTGCTAAACACACTCCACAAAGCCTTTTGAAGGAGACAAATAGGAGGTTCTATGGGTCAGAATACATATGAGGGGGATATTGTCATAGAAGGTGTGCGGCATATTTATAAGGGCAACACGGTCGCATTGGATGGCATCGACCTCAGAATCGGCAAAGGCCTATTCGGCATGCTCGGACCAAACGGGGCGGGCAAGAGCACCCTGATGCGCATTATCTGCACTCTTCTGGTTCCCACAGAAGGGCGGGTCACTGTGGGGGGCTATGACGTGGTCCAGGAACGCCGGACCGTGCGGACGCTTCTCGGGTATTTGCCTCAGGAGTTCAACGCCTGGCGGCTTCATCGGGTAGAGGAGGTCCTGGATACCCTGGCCTCCCTCTCCGGACTTCGTGAAAAGGCATCTCGTCAGGAACGCGTCTTTGAAATCCTGGAGTCGGTCGGGCTTGATGATGTGGCGGATAGAAAAGTCAAGAAACTCTCAGGCGGTATGGTTCGCAGGCTTGGTGTGGCCCAGGCCCTGATACATGAGCCCAGGGTCCTAGTCGTGGACGAACCCACGGTGGGCCTTGACCCTGAAGAGCGTCTCCATTTTCGGCAACTCATGGCCAAATTGGGGCAGGACCGCATTATCGTACTTTCCACCCATATTGTCGCGGACCTGGGCTCGGGCTGCTCCGATATGGCATTGATCGATCACGGCAAAGTGGAGTTTAGGGGCAGCCCTACCGAATTGATGAACCGCGCCAAGGGTTCGGTTTTTGAAATACGCGTATCCCTCAATGATGAGGCTGAAGTCACGGCTGATCTGGAAGTGGTATCCCGTGAAGAGAAAGGGGATGAAGTCTTGCTACGGGCGGTTTCTAGTAACGGCGGTCTTCCCGCAGGCGCGAAGCCTGTGGATAATCCAAACCTGGAAGAGGCCTATCTGGCCTTTATGGCGGCCCGCGGATGTGTAGAAGAAGCAAACCGGAAGGAGCTTTCATCATGATTCGAATGAAAAAAATAATGGCCATAGCCGGAGCTGAGACACGTGTTACCAGACGTCTTGTCCGCTATTGGATTTTTCTGAGTATTGGTTTCCTCATCGCCCTTATTTACTATTTTTATCTAGCGACCCTCCACGGTCTTTACTCATCATATTCCGGAACGGTAGGGATGATCTGCCCCCGTTTTCTTGTCAGTGTTTCAGGACTCTACTATCTGGTGATCTATACCGCGGGAGCGGTTTTTCTTTCATTTGACGTGCGAGCCCGCGATCAGAGAGAAAGGATGAATGAGGTCCTGGATTCAAGACCGTATACCAATCTGGAACTTGTGATGGGGCGTTTTTTAGGGATATTGATACCGTCATGGATTCCCGTTCTCGTGCTTGGCATTCTTTTGGAGGTTCTTGGGTACCTCCTCGTTGCTGTCGGTTCACCGATTGGTCAACCCATAGAGCCCGTCTCTCTTGTTTTCATGGTTTTTAAGATGTCACTGCCGGCCCTGGCTTTTGCTATCTCACTGACCTTTCTTCTGACACTACTGACACGAAACAGGCTTCTCGCGGCCGTACTTATACTCATCATCTTGGGAGGTAGTATCTATGCTTCAGTGAATATCCTCCCCATGCTCTATGCCACCTCGATCGACTATCTCGGTATATATGGTTCAGACTTTCCGACCGATATCGCGTCTAACATGACTGAACCGGTGGCCTGGATACAAAGAATCGCCGTGTTGTTCGCGGCTTTCGGTATTCTCGGCATCAGCGCTGCTGTTCATCCGCGCCTCGATGGGGGTTCTCGGGCAAAGTACGCTGGGATGGGTATGGGGATTATAGCACTGGCATTGGTCTTAATGGTCTATGGTTTTCAACAAAGGTCCGGGGATGTAAAAATAGTTGAGACTTGGAAAGAATTCCACAGATCCTATGCGGGGGGACCTGTCCCGGACATTCAGGCTATTACTGGAAGAGTCATGATCAATCCGGGCAAGACACTTGACCTTGATCTGGACCTTACATTTCGTGCGCCTGCTCGATCAGTTTTGAAAAACGCCCTGTTTACGCTTAATCCAGGCCTGAAGGCTGAAAAGGCGCTGGGCGCGGCGAATCAGCCCCTGAGCTTTAAACAGGAAAAGGGTTTGCTGGAGGTTGAGCTTCCTCAAGAACTGGAGAAAGGAGAGGAAACAACGATTCATCTGACCATCAAAGGTTTGCCTGATCCCCGTTTTTCCTATCTTGAAAGCGCCTTCAGGCCTGAAACCGAGAAGGCTCTTGGCAGAAGCGGAACGAGTGGAACCCTTGCCCTGTTAGGTTATGAATCGATGATCTTTGATTCTAAGTTTGTCGCATTAATGCCGGGAATACGCTGGCTCCCGACATCCGGTCCGGAATGGAATCGCCATGATCCGAATAAACAGGCCATAGATTTTTTCAATGTGGATCTGCGAGTGGACGTACCGAATGGATGGCTCGTCGCAGGACCTGGAAGACGACTGAATGTAGAGAATAATACTCAGGATGCACAATTCCGTTTTTCACCATCGGCATGTGTCCCTTCCGTAGCCCTGATCGCCTCTCGATTTGAAAGCAGGTCAATGGAAATCGACGGCGTTTTATTTGAAGTGCTGATCCACAGGAAGCACCTTAAAAACCTGGAGGTGATGGCTGAAACAGGTGAAAAGATCCGATCATGGATTAAAGATCGCCTTGAAGTGGCAAAAGGTTATGGTCTTGACTACCCCTATGACGCATTGACCCTTGTGGAGGTTCCCAACCTTTTAAGAAGCTATGGAGGGGGATGGCGTATGGACACGGCACTGGCGCCTCCCGGAATGCTGCTTATGAGAGAGATGGGTTTTCCCACAGCACGCTTTGATTCGGCTTTTCGCAATCCTGAAGATTTTAAGGATATGGAAGGGGGTATTGCCGGGTCAAAATGGGAAAGATTACGCTCCTTTTTTATGAATGATTTCTTGGGTGGCAATATTATCTCCGGATCTGCCAGTAACTTTTTCAATTACCAGACAAGCGCCAGCGGACCGGAAGGCATGGCCTTAAATTATATCATGGAAGACCTGTCCTCAGTGCTGATAACCGGTTCAAGAGGCTTTTTTTCAGCCTATCTTTTAAACAGAGATATCAACGAGATTACCAACACAACTCTTAACACTTACTTTACGGTAAGGAGTGCCGGTATAGGAGGAACCATTTCAGATCAACTGATTAGTAACTTCACCTCCCGCCCGGAAATATGGGAAAAGACACTGGGTCTTTCCCTTAGAGATATGGATCCATGGGATGATCCCGAATGGATGGTTGGTGTTATTACCCTTAAAGGTAATGCCATTTCACGGTCTATGATGGATATCCTGGGACAGGAGAAGGCCGGAAGTCTTCTTTCCATGATTCGCGAAGAACACCGGGGAAGATCATATTCTCTTACCGATGTAAAAGAGGCATGTAACGTATTGGAACAGGATATGTCGAAATACTTTGATGACTGGTTCAGCACGACGGACCTACCTGGTTTCATCTGCCCCGAAGCCAACCTATATCGTCTGCCGGATTCAGATGACGGCAGCCCGCGTTATCAACTCCTGTTTCCTGTGCGTAATGATGAACCAACATCAGGATTGTTCGCATTAGGATATTATTTCCAAGGGGAAGACGGCGGCCAAGGCAGCTACGTGCAGAGTGAAACCCTCCGGCTTTCAGGAAAGAGTGCTCTACGTTTTGGAACCGTATTGTCCAGACCACCGTCCCAGGTCTTTCTGAACCCATACCTCTCCCTTAACCGGTCCATAGTCAGGGTTCCGCTAAGGGTTATGGACCTGGATAAAATCGAAGACAAGGAATCCATTGAAGGTCATGAAGAAATAGCCTGGGCTTTACCCAAAGAAGACTTTATTGTTGTCGATGATCTCGACCCAGGTTTCAGTATTATAGAGGAAAAGAATGGCAAAGGATTCAGGTTGAGCGGAAGAGCTGATGAAACCAAAGTAACGGATAATGGTTTGCCGGTTACCAATCAATACGCGGTGCCGCCGACATGGTCTCGTCTTGCTACAGTAGGAAGTTGGGGTAAATACAGGCATACGCTGGCCGCGGTAAGAGCGGGGGATGGAGAAAAGAAGGCAGTGTTTACAGCAGAAGTTCCGCATGCCGGATCATGGGATCTTGAAATACATATACCCCCTAAGTACAACGCGTTTCCGGGCAGAAGATGGGGAACCTGGAACCTGGTCATAACAGATAGTCATGGGGATCAGCATGAGACGAAATTCGACTCAGATGCCGCTTTACAGGCACAATGGAATATTGTGGGGAATTTTGAAATACCTGAAGGAGAGATCTCTGTGACCCTGTCGAACAAAACGAATGGACAGTTTGTTGTGGCTGATGCCATACGCTGGGCGCCGGTTGCAGGGGATTGAAACAAGGAGAGCACATGGATAGAGCTGTAATGAATAAAAGGGATAGCAGGGCCCCTTGGCTTTTCATCATTGTCGTCGGAGTCTTCCTTATCACCAGCTGCAATGGAAATCGATCAGTGGATGAGGTCGAATTTCTCGTTCCTGTGAGTGTGTCTGAGGTAGGAACGGCCGATGTTGAGGACCGGATCATCGCGACCGGGACCCTTCGCGCCAGCAGGATGGTCAGCCTAGAGGTCGAAACCGGGGGCGTCCTTGAGTTCGCGGAAAACAAAGAGGGAAAACGTTTTGGCGAAGGGGACCGGGTCAAATCAGGCGATGTCATTGCGAGGATTACGGGGGAGGATATCCGGTTGGCCGCTCGCACTGAGGCCAACCTTCAGCGATTTGAGACCGCCCGGGATGAATATGAATCCACTAAGAAACTCTATGAAGAAGGTTTTAGAAGCAAGTCCGAATTACTCACCGCTAAATCGAGCCTGGAGGAGGCCAGGGTTGAGTATGAGCGGAGCCTGAACGAGGAAAGGCGAAGTCAATTGATCACCCCCATCGACGGCGTGATCCTTCGTCTGGGGCGTGATCGTGAAAACCAGAATCAACCTCTTGCCGGTGGTCAGTTTGTCAAACCGGGTTTTGAGGTGGCCCGCGTCGCGCCCACGGATCACCTGATAGCCGACGTGGATCTGGTGGGTCAGGATGTGGCGCGGGTCACAAAGGACCTTCCTGTTCGTGTTCGGCATTACGCGTGGGAGGACGCGAGTTTTTCCGGCAAAGTGATTCGCCTTGCACCGACGATCGATCCCACTACAAGGGCATTACGCGCGGAGGTAGAGGTCGAAAACCCTGATGGACGACTTCGTCCGGGGATGTTCGTCGAGGTGGCCATACTCAAAGAGCAGCGTAAAGACGTGCCGGTCGTGCCCCGGGAGGCGGTCACGGAACGAGGAGGAAAGTGGGTGGTATTTATTCTCAAGGGACAGCGTGTCTCCATGAAGGAGGTTGTCCTGGGGTTGGGCGATGATGATATTGTCGAGATTCGCGATGGTTTGGCCGTGGGTGAACGGGTCGTCATCCGAGGACTGGAAACACTGACGGACCAGACCCGGGTTCGCGTGACGGAGACTGGTTAAGCCAATGTACGCGCTCGCACGCTATGCGACAAGACGTCCGGTGGCCGTAACAGTCCTTGCGGCAGCCGTTATCGTGCTGGGATGGATCTCTGGGAGAGGCCTTCCTCTGGATCTTCTGCCTGATCTCCAAAGCCCCACCGTATTGGTATCCATACGCTCCGGTGATAGACCGCCCACCGAAATGGAGCGCCTCTATGGCGAACAGGTGGAACAGCGTCTGTTTACGGTTCGCGGGATCAGGGCCATTGATCAGGTGGCACGGACAGGGATCCTGATCGCGAGGGTGACCTTTGACTGGCACTCTGACATGGATCTGGCGCTGGTAGATGTACAGAAGGCGGTCAATCCCATTGCAACGGATACGGATGTGGATGAAGTACTCGTTCGACGCCAGGATCCCCGGCAGCTTCCCGTTTTGACTCTGGGTCTGGTGGCGCCTGAAGGCCATCCCGACCTGGCGGAACTCCGGCGCATTGCACGCCGGCAGGTTGCCCCGGCTTTGGAGCAATTGGAAGGCGTGGCAGAGGTTCGGGTGACCGGCGGTCGTGAAGAAGAGGTACGTGTTTTTCTTGATCGTTACCTTTTGGAAGCCCACGGGGTGACCATGAACCTGCTGGAACAGCGTATTCGCGGCGCCAATTTTGATATAGATGCCGGTACCCTGGAAGAAGGGGACAGCGTTTACCTGGTTCGCGGGCTATCCCGGTTTCGGAAACCCGAGGACGTTGCCCAGGTCGTGGTCAAATATGAGCGCGATTCCGAAGACCGGCAGGTTCCTGTTCGGGTAGAGGACCTTGGGCAGGTGTTTATGGCGAACCGGGAAATCACTGATCTGGTGCGCGTTGACGGGATCGAAGGCGTGGGTCTGTCCGCCTATAAAGAGGCAGGCGCGAACACGGTTTCCGTCTCCCGAACGGTACGGGAAGCCCTGGAAAGGCTTGAAGCCGATCTTCCAGGTGTGGAGGTTCGAATCGTTAGTGACGAGGCGGCGCTGGTAGAAGATGCCATCGAGGATGTGGAAGGCGCCGCTTTGATCGGGATCCTTCTTGCTATCCTCGTGCTGACCCTGTTTCTGCGTTCCGCCGGACCTACGATCGTTGTAGCAACCGCGGTTCCCGTCTCTCTGATGGCCACACTCTTTGCTATGCATTTTGCCGGTCACAGCCTCAATTTGATGACCCTAGGAGGTCTGGCCCTGGGGGCCGGCATGCTGGTGGATAATGCCATTGTAGTCGTAGAGAGTATCTTTCGGCGGCGCTCAGAAGGAGATCCTCCCGAAGAAGCCGCCCCGCGGGGCACTGCCATGGTCGCCGGCGCCGTCGCGGCCAGCACCCTCACAACCTGCGTGGTTTTTTTGCCTGTCCTTTTCATACGCGGCCTTGCGGCCCGGTTGGTAGAAGGCCTATCCTTTACCGTGGTCGTTTCCCTTGTTGCATCTCTGGCCGTGGCCGTATTTTTGATTCCCGCCCTGGCAGGATGGCTCCTGCCCCGCGGAAAGACGCGCACCCGTGATCCTGGTAAGGATAAAGTGGAGGCCATTGTCCTGCGGTTGCTGCGGCATCCTTTTCGCGTGGTCGCGGTCAGTATTCTGCTTGTGGCCGTTGCCATCACTCAGTTGCTTGGCTTGGGGACTGAGCTTCTCGCCCCGGCTGACCCCAGAGAGTTTTCCCTTCGCCTGATCGGTCCGCCCGGACAACGGGTGGAGTCCACCGAGAACATGACAGCCACGGTTGAAGCCATCATCAAGCAGGCTGCCGGCAGTGATCTTCGTGCCATACTATCAGAGGTCGGTCGCCTTCCTGAAGATGATCGCCTCATACGAGAAGAGCGGTCCGGGGAAAACACTGCGCGCATTCTCGTGCGTCTGAGCGCCGGTGGAATGACCGCGAGCCAGGTTGTTCGTGCCGCGGCACCGGCCGTGGCTGGTCTTCCCAATGTAGAGGTCTCCTGGGAGTTAGGTACTTCAAACCTTTCTCGCGCCCTCGGTACGACGGGCCCCCCCATACAGGTTGAGATTTCAGGCCGTTCCCTGGAAGACCTTCGCCGGGGAGCGGACAATGTACTCGAGCGATTAAAAGGGCGATCCGAGCTATGGAATGTGCGCTCCTCCTTTGAAGGGGGCCCTCCGGAACTGCATGTCATTCTTAACAGAACCCTTTGCGACGGTCTCGGCGTGGAGATCGATGACATCGCCAATGTACTCGAGACCGTCCTGGACGGCCGGAGGATTACAAAGCTTTCCACAGGCGATGAAGAACGTGATGTGGTGCTTCGCCTGGCAACCACCCGGCGTGTGGACCTGAAAAAACTTCCTTTTACAACGGATTCGGGGCAACGACTGGCGGTGGGAGATGTGGCCCATTTTGAACCCGTGGAGGGGGCACTTGAGATTTTTCGTCGAGATCAGCGGCGTATCGCCAGGGTGACCGCCCGCATCGCCACCGGTGTGGAATACCCCACGGCGCGTGAAGCAGTTGAAACAGCCCTGGTGGGGATCGAATTGAGTCCCGGATCGAGGATCCAGCTTTCCGGTGAGGAGGAAGAACGGAAACAGACCTTTTCAGAACTGCGATGGGCCACGGTTATCGCTCTTCTTCTCGTGTTCATGGTATTGGCCGGCACCTTCGAGTCACTGGTGCACCCGGTCACGGTACTCGCTTCGGTCCCCCTGGCCCTTGTGGGTGTAGCCATGGCCCTGGTACCCGGTGGCAGGCCTATCGGCGTGATGTCGTTTATAGGCCTCATCGTGCTGTCGGGAATTGCCGTGAATGACGCTATCCTCCTGGTCCAGACCGCGCGTCACCTGATGGCGGAGGGACTTGAGCGGAAGACGGCCCTGGCCAGGGCAGCCTCCATACGGCTCCGCCCCATCATGATGACCACCGCAACGACCGTGCTGGCATTACTCCCGCTTGCCATCGGCGCAGGAGAGGCCGCTCAGCTAAGGAATCCCCTGGCCCTCACCATCATTGGCGGGATTATTGCTTCCACCTGCTTTTCACTCCTGGTCATCCCCTGTCTGTATCTTGTTCTGGACTTCTTCCGGTTCAAACAGGTCAAGTCATGAATTGGATGAGTCTCCCAGTTCGCCGGCCTGTGGCCACATCCATGGTATTTGCCGCCATCGTCCTGCTGGGCATCGTCGGCTGGGAAAAGATCCCGATAGAGCTTCTTCCGGACCTCGAGGGGGATCAGCTCCACGTCTCTTTTATGCGCCCGAACAGTGAACCGGAGGTGGTGGAGCGCGAGATCCTGCTTCCCCTGGAGGCAAGGGCTTCTGAGTTGTCCGGAATGGCAGAGTCTTGGGGTGAAGTTCGCGGTTCCAGGGGATCCTTCCGTGTCCGTTTCGAGCCCGACAGTGATATCAAGGTCAGGCAGCTGGAATTGCAGCGACTTGCCGTCGAATTGACCCGGGTACAACCTCAGGGAACCATGATCAGCGTCGATACACAGGACCTTTCCTCGATTAGCCGATTCGTCATGATCATTCAAGTGATCGGAGGCGACGATACGAATGCCCTGCGCAGCCTCGTGGATGACCGTATTCAACCTCGCCTTTCTGCGATCACAGGAGTCGATACGGTATGGGTCGCAGGCGGCGCGCCTGAAGAAGTGACCGTTAAGATCGATCCTAACCGTTGCGCGGCCCTGGGCATATCCCCATCCAGTGTCGGGACGTCGCTCTCCCGTTCAGTTCAGCGACTCCGTTTTCTGGGAGGCTTAGAAGATGAGGAGAGCCGCACGGCCGTCATGCTGGACGGCCGTCCCCGAGGCGCCCAAGCTATCGCCGAGACAAGGATTGAACTGGACAAACCTGTGCTGATTCGTCATGTAGCCGCAGTAGAGCGAGGCACAGGACAAAGAGACATGCTGTTCCGGGTCAACAGCAAGCCCTCGGTAGGTCTTATCGTTTTTAAAGAGGAGGGTGCCAATCTGGTGAAATTGGGCCAGGAATTGCGCGCCCGTCTCAAAAGCCTGAGGGATGAGTTCAGATCCTATGGCGTTGAATTCCTGATCGGCTTTGACGGCGCTGAATATGTTGAAAAGCTCATAGACAGACTGAAGCAGTTGGCTCTCAGCGGTTTCCTTATCGCCCTTGTTGTGCTCTTTCTGTTCATACGGCAGGCAAGGGCCGTGTGTGTCGTGGCCGTAGCCGTGCCTGTAAGCCTGCTGGCGGCGCTTGCCATGCTATTTGTGGGGAGTTATTCCCTTAATCTTATTACCCTTTTCGGATTGGCCGTAGGCATCGGGATGCTGGTGGACAATAGTATCGTTGTCTACGAAGCGGTTCAGCGCAGGCTTGAACGGGGTGTTTCCCCGGATGAGGCTGCCGCCCAGGGTGTGGGGCTGACTGTCCGGGCCATTGTGGCGGCGACGGCGACCACAGCCGTGGTCTTTCTACCCGTCGCATTCCTCACTGAAGACGTCATGATGAGAGGAATGCTCAGGATACTGGCGGTGGCCATTCTGCTGCCCCTGATTTCCTCATTGCTGGTCGCCGTTGGACTGGTGCCCCTTCTTGCCAGACATCTGGCGGCCCCCGCTGCTTTGTCACGTCTCAAGGTCATGAGAGATCGACGCAAACTCTACGCGGGCCAGGTCCCGCCTGACCGAGGGCGTGAGCTGTTTTCCGGGCTGCTAAAGGTCGCCCTGCGCCGTCCCGCGGCATGGCTTACGGTAGTTATTGCTGCCGTGTTGTTCACGGTCATCGTGGCGATTCCGTGGGTCGGTGTGAACACTGTGTCCCAAGAGGCGGAAGAAGCGGACCAGATTCGGCTTTCCGTAGATGTCCCTTCAGGAAAATCCCTTGAAGCGATTGGAAAAGACTTTGTCGCATTGGAACAGGCGGCCCTTGATCTGAAAGGGGTCGAGTATGTGGAAAGCGTGATTCAAGAGGGAAATGCCTCCCTCACCGTCCACCTTGTGGATCCGGACGAACGTCCCGAAGACATTTCAGCGCGCCGGGTTCGCGCCAAGGTGCGTGAGGCCGCAGAGACACAAAAGGGTTTGGACATCCGATCCGAACAAACCTCCGGCGACAACAGCTCTGATGGCGGGGGTGAAGCCGCTCTTTTTGGGCAAGGTCCGGCTGAGATCGTGCTTTCCGGTCCGGATGCCGGTCAATTAATGGAACTGGCCAAGGCCATAAAGGAAAGACTCGAATCTATCCCAGAGGTGGGAAGTGCGTGGATTTCAGCTAAAGAGGGGCAGGATGAAATCCAGATTGTGCCCGATCATTTCATGCTCAACAGCCTGGGTTTGACACCGAGCGATGTACTCCCCATGCTGAGTATGCTCGGTCGTGAGGGTACCACAATGCAGACCGGACTCATTCTGGCGGATGGACGAGAGATTCCCGTGAAGATCCGAACCCCTGAAATACGGTATACAAACATCAGCCGGGAGATGGATCATCTCCGTCTCCATACACAAGCCGGGATCATCCCATTGGGCCTTGTGGCCGATACACACAAAATGCCGCCACCCCCCATGATTCAGCATCACAATGGGCGCCGCGAGTTGAGTGTCTATTACCGCTTCAACGACCAAGTCCCCGAAACAGGTCCGGCCCGCAAGGCCCTGGATGAAAACATCCGAAACATGATGCGTGAGGTCCATCGCCCGACAGGATATACGATAGATTCACCTGATGAGGAGGAATCCACCGGTTGGTTCAGACGTCTTCTGGTGCCCATGATCCTCATGCTCTTTGCTGTTCTGGCCATAACCTTTGAATCCCTCACCCTGCCGGTCCTCGTATTGTTTGCTCTGCCTCTCACCATTCTGGGCGCCACATGGGCCCTTGTGCTGGCCGGAATGCCGGCCGGGCCAATGGCTTTGGCAGGGTGTGTCGCTCTGCTGGGTCTCACGGTCAATCCGGCTATTCTGCTGGTGGACCGTATGCAGCAGAGGGTTCTCAGGAGTTCATGGACAGCAGGTGCGGCCGCCCTTGCAGCGGTTCGGGAAAGGACTCGTCCTATATTGATGACCACCTGTACAACCGTTGCCGGTCTATGGCCCTTGGCCCTTGCCACGGGCAGGGAAAATGAAATATGGCCTCCGTTTGCAGTGGTCGTCATGGGAGGACTGGCCACCTCCAGCCTGCTCACCCTGCTTGTTACTCCCGTAGGTTTCGTGTTCCTGAATCGCCTGGACAGGATCTTTGGACGACTCGGACCCTGGGTCGTATTGGCGTGGTTGGGGGCGACAACAGCTGTGATGACGCCTCTGTTCGTTCTGGATCAGATCACCTCCATGACCTGGCAAATCACTACAACCGTGCTGGTGGCCGCGCTGTTTCTCGGGGT
The DNA here is from genome assembly GCA_016930795.1 of Deltaproteobacteria bacterium. Classification (GTDB taxonomy): domain Bacteria; phylum Desulfobacterota; class DSM-4660; order Desulfatiglandales; family HGW-15; genus JAFGFY01. The sequence goes on along the minus strand of JAFGFY010000093.1, from coordinate 4,279 downwards.
GGGAGTCTTCGTTTTCAGGAGGCCGGAATTGCCGGAGCCGGATTTGGATGAAGGCCCGCCTTTGGTTGAGGCACGGTATCTTCGCAAGGTGTACGGACGTCCCGGTCCTATCGGACGCGCATTACGGATGGGACAAGACTTTGGCGAGCGGGTTTTGGCCTTGGGCGGAAAGCCCTTTTTACCCCGGGACGCGCGCCAAAATGTCATCACCCTGGTCGTGTTCCTGGCGGGGATCGGGTACCTGGCCTTTTCCTTGAATACCATGTGGTGGCGGCTGATCTTCTCTTTTACGGGATCTGTGATAGCAGGCCGGCTGCTTATCCAACTCAGGCGGCTCAGGGGGAAATGCGATCCCATCGGCCGGGTTACGCCAGGAGGGATTGAACATATATTGTCCGTTCTCGTTCCCTGGATCATCTTTGCCATGTTGGGATGGACCTACACTTTACTGCCCTGGATGGAGGCTCGAAACATGCGCCTACCGTGGCCGGCGCTGGTACTGGTGGGGGTCATCATCGTCTGGACGCAATTGGGTCGACGGACGGCAAAGCAGCTGTCCGCGGGAGTCATCCCGGAGAGGATGGATAGGGGATTCCTGCGTCGATCCCGAACCCTGTGGAGGAAAATGTGCCGGAGGATCTTCGGTCTCGACCTGCCGCGGGAGGAAGTCGAGGCATTGAGAAACATCCATTTCACTACCCGAAGCGGCATGATGGGCATCCTGGGCCCCAATGGCGCCGGCAAAACAACGCTTCTGCGAATGCTTGCGGGCATTCTAGAACCTTCATTGGGGACCATCCATCTGGGTGGTGTTGATATCAAACATATCCGGCGCCACCTGGCCCGATGGGTGGGGTATCTTCCCCAGGACTTTGGGCTACCCGAGGATTTGACCGGTTGCGAATACCTGGAATACTACGCCCTTTTATATGACATTGGCACTGATTCCGAGAGGAAAGAAAGGGTTGAGCGCCTACTTAAAGAGGTAGGACTTTCAGAACAGGCTGACAGAAAGATCGGGGGCTATTCGGGCGGCATGCGCCAGCGGGTGGCCGTTGCCAGGACCTTGCTTCGACTTCCTGCCGTTATCATCGTGGACGAGCCCACGGTGGGCCTTGACCCTCGCGAGCGCATCCGGTTCAGGAACCTATTGGCAGAGCTTGCCAAGACGCGGGTGGTCCTCTTCTCCACCCATGTGGTGGAGGATGTGGCCGTGGCCTGTGATCGGGTCATCGTTCTGGCCAGGGGTGAAAAGGTGTTTGATGGGGAACCTTCTCTGCTCACGCGTGAAGCAAAGGGCAGGGTCTGGGAAATGAGAATAGGGCCGGGGGAGGAGGGATCTCTTCCGGAAGATGCCATGGTGGTGGATCAGGTGCCTGAGGAGGACGGCTCTACCCTGGCCCGTGTCTTGTGCCCTCGGTCGCCTGGTGCGCAGGCGCATGCCGTGTCACCCAATCTTCAAGACGGTTATCTCCAACTGGTCGGTTTAAGGAGAGAATAAGCGTACCATGAACGATCAAACCAATTCATTCAAAGAAGGCTTGTCAGACCGTTTACGAGGCTATTTGAGACTGGTTCACCTGTCCACTCAGCTGGTTGCTGGGCGACGTTTCTGGATCCCGATTCTTCTGCCTTTACTCTGGCCCGCGTTTCAAGCCTTCATTCTGCTTGTGGGCTGGCGGAAGACGGGTTTTGAGGCCGTGCATGCTCAATCCATATTTATGGGTGTGCCGCTTGCGGTCTTGGCCATTGGCCTTGGTATCCGCATTGTCGCCGGCGAGATGGATAGCCGCACATTAGAGATCGCCTATACCGTTCCCGGGGGTTGCCACCGGATTTGGCTGGCAAAAATGACGGGGTGCTTCTTCATACTGCTGTTCAGTCACATACTGCTGGCTATGGTTACCCTAGCCTTTTTTACGTCATTCCCCTTTGTTTCATTCTATGGAGCGCTCCAGGCGGCCGTATTTTACCTGATCGCGGGCATGGCCTTTGCCGCTTTTTTCAGGAGCGAGATCTCCGGCGCTATGGCCTCGGTCACACTCCTTGCCCTTAATGGTCTCTCTTCAGGCTTCGGCGATAATCAGATGCGCGTATCCCCTTTCTTCAACCCCCTGGCCATTAAGAATGGAGATGAGACAGAACTCTTTGCCTGGACCCTTCAGAATCGTATTCTTTTTCTTTTGCTGATCGCGGCCATGGTCCTGCTTACGTTTGGACGAGTGGAGAGACGAGAGAAGATGCTGGGGGACTAGCTGGAACAGTAAGCAACCTGTTCATAGCAGTATTTTCCGGAATTTGAAATCTGAAGTCTTTTGCGCCAAAATACAGCCATTTCAGTTTGCTTTAAAAAAGCAATGATTAAGGTTTAAAGTTGGATCGTAAGGAGAATTTTTGACATGAGTAGAATGCTTTCAGCAGTATCGGCTTTGGGTAGATTATGTGTCATCATGGGACTCGGTGTTATTCTGTTATCCGGATGCGCACTTATTCGCGAGAAAGAGGATTTCTATACCTATACGACGCCTCCTGAGAAATTGCGGGAGATAGAGACTCTGAAACTGAATGAAACCAAGGAAGAGGAGGTCCCCAGGTTTAAAACAGATGAACAGGAACCTGCTGAACTCACGATTTCCTTGGAGGAATGCCGGGCATTGACCCTAGAGAACAATCTTGACCTTCAGGTTGAGCTTATCAACCCGACCATCGCGGCCGAGCGTGTCAGTCAGGAGGAAGCCCAATTTGAGGCCGCATTCTCCGCTTCTGTGAACTACTCCAAAAGCAATTCGCCGGTCGACCCGACACGTGATGTCCAGGGATCAAGCATGGAGTATATCAGCACCAATCTTGGCGTCAGCATCCCCTTGAGAACAGGGGGGACCATCGAGTTCGATTTGACTGACAATGAGATAGAAACAAATTCCTTCTTCTCGACTTTCAACCCTTCCTATGAAACCGACTTATCGGCTTCGATCAGTCAGCCACTCCTTCGTAACGCGGGTCATCGCGTCAATACATATGGAATTCGTGTCGCTGAATACAACCGGCAGATCACTGACGCCCAAACCAAACTGGCGGCCATACGCGTTATTGCTGATGTGGATCGCGCGTACTGGCGGCTATACGCGACCAGGAGGCTGTTGGATGTGCGTAAGCAGCAATATGAATTGGCCCAAGAGTTGTTCGAGCAGGCAGAACGCTTTGTGGAAGTGGGGGTAAAACCCCAGATCGAGGTGATTCGGACACATGCGAATGTCGCGGAGAAGCTTGAGGACATTATCAAGGCGGAGAACGATGTTCGGGATACGGAGCGGGATCTCAAACGGATGCTCAATAAGGCGGGTCTGGGAATGGAAACAGAAACAGTGCTGATTCTCTCCACAAAACCGGACCCTGTTCGTTATGAATTGAATAGGGAAGAGATGGTGGCAAACGCCATTGAGAACCGGATGGATCTGCTTGAGTTGGAACTTCAACTCGCTCAGGATGCCATCACCATCGACTATCGGCGAAACCAGACCCTGCCTCAGGTGACCATGGATTACACATACAACATAAATGGTCTGGGTCCCAAGAGAGGTGATTCCTATGATCTGCTCAAAGACAATGACTACAGGGACCATCGCATCGGTTTGCAGGTATCCATCCCTCTCGGAAATAAAGCTGCAGAGAGCCGGCTTCGTCAGGCCGTATATGAGCGGACAAAACGATTGGCCGGCAGGGACAATAAAAAGGCGCAGATCAAGTATGAGGTACTCCAGCAGATAGATAAACTCGAGGCGTGTTGGCAGCGAATCCTGGCCAGCAGACAGGCGACGATTCTGCAGGATCAGCAGTATAAGGCGGAAAAGCGTCAGTTCGAGCTGGGCCTGGGTACATCCACCGATGTCCGCGACGCGCAAACGAAACTCGCTGACGCCCAAAGGGTCGAGATCCTCGCGTTAACCGAGTATCAAATGGCCGTTGTCGACCTGGCCTATGCCACGGGAACCCTCCTGGGCGCCGCAAAGGTGCAGTGGGAACCCATTATACCTCAAGATTGAAGGATTTCGCGACGCCGATTCACGGCGCTACTATACGAGCTGACCCGCCAAAATCGAGACGCATAGTCCGTCTCAAATCGAAATAATTATCTTGACCCAAACTCCTTTACACGTGTAGAATACGTGTATTATCAGCGGAGGTGTCGATTATGCAAAAAAAACTTACTGTTACCATTGACGAAGAGGTCTATGAAGGTTTGCGAGAAGTTATTGGTCCTCGAAAAATCAGTCGTTTT
>JAFGFY010000092.1 GCA_016930795.1 Deltaproteobacteria bacterium | reverse complement strand
CTGGACGTGATTTTTTGTCCTGTTCAGATGAAAAAGAATCGGCCGGGGGTTCTTATTCAAGTCATGGGAAGGCCGGAGCAAAAGGACGAACTTATGGATATCCTTTTCACGGAGAGCACAACCCTGGGAGTCCGTTTTCAATTCACCCAGAGAAGAATCCTCGAAAGATCTTCAGTTGTGATCGACAGTCCCTGGGGAAAGATGCTGGTCAAGAAGGCAGTGGGGCTGGACGGCGCCTCCTCTTTCCTCCCCGAATACGAAGCCTGCCGGAAAATCGCGAAGGAAGAAAAAATACCTTTGAGACAAGTCTATTCCTGGGTTGTTTCCCGTAATATTTGAATCCGGCCATGAATAAATGATACGAGAGACTTGAAAGGCAAACCGTGTGGAGAGGCAGAGAATCCTGAAAGTCTATGGTTTTGCTCGACATGAAATCGCAAAACGTCTTGAATATGTTACTCAAAGCAAGCAAAATGTCGTTATAGAAGTATGCGACCATTTCCCTGAAACCCACATCACTTTGGGTCTATCTAAAGAGGATGACCCCTTTGCAATGAGTCTTCTGGACAGGATTGAAATGGAGATCCGAAACCTGATGGCCCCATGTGTATTTGCCACCGGGGAACAGAGGATGGAGAATGTGCTGGGTGAGATGCTGAGAAAGAGACACTTGACGATCTCTGTAGCAGAGTCTTGCACCGGCGGTCTCATCGGACACTTGCTGACCAATGTTCCGGGCAGCTCAGACTATTTTCTCGGCGGGATGATCACCTACAGTAATGAGTCCAAGACAGAACTGTTGGGGGTCTCTTCAAAGACACTGGAGACTTACGGGGCAGTCAGTAACCCGACGGTTCAAGAGATGGCTAGGGGTGTGAGAGAAAGGTTGGATTCGAATATCGGGTTGTCCGTCTCGGGAATCGCAGGGCCGGAGGGAGGGACGGCGGAAAAGCCTGTGGGAACCGTGCATATCGGGTTGGCTGCCAATGACAAAGTCCTTTCAGGGAAATATCGTTTCCAAGGCACCAGGGAGGAGATAAAGCTGAATACAGCCATGATGGCTCTTGACTGGGTGAGAAGGTATCTTCATGAAAATCCGTTCCTTTCTGGCATTTGAGCTGCCTTTGGAGGTTGAAACGGTTGTTACCCGGGTTTCAGACGAGTTAAGAAAATCCTCCCTGGACGCAAAATGGGTGAAGCCGGAAAACATTCATCTCACTATAGTTTTTATGGGAGACATCGAGGCGGACAAGATCCCAGCGATCAAAGAGGAGATCAGGGAAGCTTGTCTAATATATGATGCATTTGATATATCACTAAAAGGGCTGGGATGCTTTCCCCACACGAGGAAACCCAGGGTTATCTGGATCGGTCTTGACGGGGACCTGGAACGGATGTCCTCTTTTAGGGATGCCCTTCAGGAATGCCTTATCCCCTTTGGAATCAAAGAGGAAAAGCGAGGGTTTAAACCTCACCTGACCCTGGGGCGATTTCGCGAGCCCAGGAGAACGAATTCTGAAGAACTGGAACTCTTGTCAAGGTATGGGAATGTGACCAGTCCGGTTTGTTCATTAATGCAACTGTGTCTGTTTAGGAGTGAACTGAAGCCCGGAGGAGCAAGGTATACGCGATTGGGTGTGTGGCCTTTGTTGAGGAGGGATGATCCCTGACGGGATCCTTACTAGATACTGGATATTGGATAATTGATGTTGGAATGCAAGAAGAACCGGCATCCGGCATCCAGTATCAGCCGATACCGGTAGGGGTAATCAATAACCATTGAGAAATATTCAGCTGTAAAAAATATGGATTTATAGATAGGGGGGTATAGGCATGAAAGATTTCACCAATAAGGAGGCAGCAATAGGGCAGGCTATCTCACAGATAGAGAAGCAATTCGGACGAGGGTCCATCATGAAGATGGGAGATGATCGAATTTTGGAGTTGCCCGCTATTTCTACCGGATCTCTTTCTCTGGACCTGGCCCTGGGGATCGGCGGAGTCCCAAAGGGTCGGGTGGTGGAGATATTCGGGCCCGAGTCATCAGGAAAGACCACCCTTGCCCTTCATGTGGCTGCTGAAGCCCAAACTCAGGGGGGGATGGTGGCCTTTGTGGACGCGGAGCATGCCCTGGATATTGGGTACGCCCGGAAGTTGGGGGTGGATATAGAGAACCTCCTTGTGTCGCAGCCCGACACCGGGGAGCAGGCCCTGGATATCACGGAGATCCTGGTCAGGAGCGGGGCCATTGATGTGCTGATTGTGGATTCCGTAGCCGCCCTGGTTCCAAGGGCCGAGATTGAAGGAGATATGGGTGATTCGCACATGGGTCTACAGGCAAGGCTCATGTCCCAGGCCTTGAGAAAACTGACAGGGACCATCAGCAAATCCATGACCTGTGTCATATTCATTAACCAGATCAGGATGAAGATCGGTGTTATGTTCGGGAACCCGGAAACCACGACGGGCGGGAATGCCTTGAAATTCTATGCCAGTCAACGTCTGGATATCCGCCGTGTGGGGAGCATCAAAGAGGGGGACCAGATAGTGGGCAACCGGACCCGGGTCAAAGTGGTGAAAAACAAAATCGCCCCACCTTTTAAGGAAGCGGAGTTCGATATCCTCTATGGCAAAGGGATTTCTAAAGAAGGGGATCTTCTTGATTTGGGTGTGGATCTGGGCATCATCGAGAAGAGCGGAGCGTGGTATTCCTTTGGTGAGGAGAGAATAGGACAGGGAAGAGAAAATGTGAGAAAATTCTTAAGCGAGAATCAGGATATCAGAGATCAGATTGCCTCAATGATAAAGGAAAAGACCGGACTCAAGGCATTCAAAGAGAAAGCGCAAGATAAGGAGAATCAGGAGGCCGGCAAGAAATAAGAATCCGGAGCAGATGAATGAACTACCGAGAAATCAGACAGGCTTTCCTAGATTTCTTCAAAAACCGTGACCATGAAATCGTGAGCAGTTCATCCCTCATCCCTAGGGATGATCCCACCCTCCTGTTTACCAACGCGGGAATGGTTCAATTCAAAGGCCTTTTTCTGGGGGAAGAGAAGAGGAGCTACAGTAGGGCCGTCACCTCTCAGAAGTGTGTCAGGGCCGGCGGCAAACACAATGATCTGGAAAACGTGGGGTACACGGCAAGGCACCATACCTTTTTTGAGATGCTTGGAAACTTCTCTTTTGGGGACTATTTCAAGGAAGAAGCCATATTGTGGGCTTGGGAGCTTTTGACCGAAGGGTATAAGCTTCCACAAGAAAAACTCTATGCCTCAGTATTCAAGGACGATGACGAGGGGTATGGTATATGGGAACAGGAAATCGGTTTACCCGCGGAAAGAATCATTCGGCTTAACGAAAAGGATAATTTCTGGGCCATGGGCGATACAGGTCCATGCGGCCCTTGCTCCGAGATCTTGATCGATCAGGGGGAGGCTTTGGGTTGTGGGAGGCCTGATTGTGCGCCGGGGTGTGAATGCGACCGTTATTTGGAGATCTGGAACCTTGTGTTTACCCAGTTTGATCGTGATTCTCAGGGAAACCTGACCCCCCTTCCCAAACCCAATATCGATACGGGCATGGGCCTGGAGAGAATAGCAGCCGTGGTTCAGGGTGTGACATCCAATTATGATTCGGATGTCTTTACAGATATTATCTGTCGAATAGAAGATCTCTCCGAAAGGAAATATGGGGAGGACAAGAAACAGAATGTCGCTTTTCGAGTAATCGCGGATCACGCCCGTTCAGCCGCCTTCCTCCTAGGTGATGGGGTCATGCCCTCCAATGAGGGCCGGGGCTATGTCCTGCGACGGATTATCCGTCGGGCCATACGCTTCGGGCATGCGCTCGGCATCGAAGACCCCTTTCTTCATCTTATTGCTGATAAAGTCATTGATATGATGGGTCAGGATTATGTGGAGCTTGTCAGCTCAAGGGCTTTGATTCAAGGGGTTGTACTCAATGAGGAGAAGCGATTCGCGGATACGCTCCACTATGGAATGAGAGTCCTGGAGGAAAGCCTTGAAGGACTGCGGGATAGGGGAGAGAATGCCATTCCTGGTGATTTGGCCTTTAAACTTTATGACACTTATGGATTGTCGCTGGACATCGTGGAGGATGTGGCCAGAGAAGAGGGCATGAAGATCGATACGGTAGGTTATGAAGAGGCCATGGCCGGGCAGAGGAGCCAGTCCCAGGAGTCATGGAAGGGAAGTGGAGAAGAAGGGATTCCAGAGATTTTTCGGAAACTGACGGCTAAGGGTATCTCAAGTCGATTTGTAGGCTACGAGGACCTGAGTGTCAAATCAAAGATCGTGGCACTTGTGATAGGAGAAAAAGAGGTGTCTTCCGCCCAAGCGGGGGATGAAGTGGAGGTTATCATCGAGCAGACCCCCTTTTATGGGGAGGCCGGCGGACAGGTGGGAGATACGGGCTGGCTTATTGATCATGGCATGACAACACAGATCACCAACACCCTGAAATTCGGGCAGGGTCTCATTGTCCATCAAGGGAAAGTCGAGGAAGGGTCCTTGTCGATTGGTGATGAAGTAGAGGCAAAGGTGAACGAGGAGACGCGACGGGCCACAGCCCGTAACCATTCGGCCACTCATCTGCTTCATGGGGCGCTTAGGGAGGTGCTTGGGGACCATGTCAAACAGGCGGGATCCTTGGTTGCCCCTGACAGACTCCGTTTTGACTTCAGCCACTTTGCCCAGGTGAACCGAGAGAAGCTTAAAGAGGTAGAGACACTAGTCAATTTCTATGTCCGCGAAAACTACCCCCTTGATACGGAAGAGATGTCGAGAGAGGAGGCTATCAACTCGGGGGCCATGGCCATCTTTGAGGAGAAATATGGCGAAATGGTCAGGGTGGTCCGTGTGGGAGGAGGTATCAGTATGGAATTATGCGGTGGAACTCACACGGGGAGGACAGGGGATGTAGGGCTCTTTAAGATTGTCAATGAAAGTGCGGTTGGGGCCAATTTACGCCGGATCGAGGCGCTGACCGGTGAAAAAGCCGTGGAGTATGTCCAGAATCAGGAAGATGAGCTGCTGTCCGTGGCCTCACTGTTGAAGACTACACCTGATCAGGCAAAGGAAAGAGTGGAAAAATTTATAAAAGAACAGAAGGAGAAAGACCGGGAGATAGAGGCCCTCAAGTCAAAGCTCTTTTCTACAAGGTCAGGCGATCTATTCGAAGGGATCCGGGAACTCAATGGCGTGAAGGTCTTTACCAAAGAGATGGACGCGGCTTCTCCCAAGGATCTGCGAGGATATGCAGACCAAATCAAGGATAAACTCGGCTCAGCCATTGTCGTCCTCGGGTCAAAACAAGGGGGGAAGGCTATGTTGATCTGCGTGGTCACCAAGGATCTTACAGGTCGATTTAAAGCCGGAGAGATCATCAGCAGATTGTCGACCATTGTGGGGGGCAAGGGAGGTGGCCGTCCGGATATGGCACAGGGTGGGGGGAGCAGACCCGAAAAGTTGGAGAGTGCCTTTGTCGCAGTTTATGAGATGGTGGCTGAAGAGGAAAGACCCTGACGACCTCTACAACGGCCACAGTCTCTTCAGGAGGCTGAACTTTTCTTTTTCAGAGGTCTTTTCTTGTTCTATTCTAGCATGGCATTTGCGGATGTACTCCAAGGCCTCATGATAGTATCCCGTATCAGGATAGTTCTTGATGAGGTGCGTATACCTGTTTAAGGCCGCCTCGTACTCGCCCATTTTGAAATAGAAATGGCCCACACTTAATTCATATTCCGTCAGATTCAAGAGAGTTTTTCTCAGGTGCTTCTTGGCCTTGTCAGCATAGACATTTTCGGGGAACCTCCGGATCAACCGTAGGAATTCTCTCCTGGCCTTGAGGGCATGGGACTGTTCCCTATCCATGGCTGTGATCTGCTCAAACTCACACATTCCTTTTCGGTACATCACATAAGGAATCCTCTCGTTTTTGGGGTGGAGCCTTTCAAAGTCATCATAGGCCATGTATGCATCTTCGAACTCTTGTTTTTCATAATGCCCATCAGCCAGTCTCACCTCAGCTATCGCGGCATACCCGCTGTATGGATAGCGGTCTTTGACTGTCTGAAAGACCTCGCCGGATTCCGCATAACGCCCTTGATCAAAGAGTTTTTCTCCATGCTCCATCAGGTCAGTCACCGTCTTTGGTTTGTCCGGCGTAGCGAACAATGAACATCCCCCTAATAGGGAGACCGACAGTATTCCTATGATCATGTATTCTAGAATGAGATTTGTTTTTTGCACAGCACTCTCCAGATTATTCCCAGAACCTATTAAAAGACGGGGAATTAAAACCACTTACTCCATATTCTCTATGAATCTCTCGGCAAAGAATGCGGCATTAGCCCCATCCCCGACGGCCGTTGAGACCTGACGCAAGGCCTTAGATCGTATATCCCCAGCGGCGAAGACGCCTGGAATGGACGTCTCCATCTTTTCATCGGTCATGACAAAACCCTTTTCATCCTGTTTGACCATACCGTTGATTACGTTTGAATTGGGCTGGGTCCCGATGAAAACAAAGACACCCTGCACTTCCTTGCGAGAGATTTCTCCAGTCTTGACATTCTTGAATTCAATTCCCTCCACACCACTCTCCCCGAGTATTCTAATAGGTACTGTATCCCAGATGAACTCAATTTTTTCCTCGGCCATAGCTCGATCTTGCAGCAGCTTGACGGCCCTCAGCCTGTCACGACGGTGAATCAGATGAATCCCTCCGGCGAAACGGGTCAAGAAGAGGGCTTCTTCAAGCGCCGTATCTCCGCCGCCGATCACGGCCACTTCTTGTTCCCGGTAAAAGGGCCCGTCACATGTGGCACAGTAGGAGACCCCTTTGCCTATGAGGGGTTCTTCGCCCTCAATGCCCAGTTTCTTTGGTGTCGCCCCAAGGGTCAAGATGAGGGCCTTTGCCTCTAGGTGTTCCTTATGGGTGATGACCACCTTCTTTTCCGGGTGGAGTTCCAGCCCAATGACCTCTTCCATTCTGATCGGCAGACCAAAATGCTCGGCTTGGGTTTTCATTTTCTCCATCAATTCAAATCCGGAGATTCCTTCGGGGAATCCGGGATAGTTTTCCACCCAATCCGTGGTCAGAACCTGACCTCCCGGGGAGAACCTTTCAAGGAGCAGTGCATTTATACGGCCTCTTGCCGCGTAAAGACCGGCAGTCAATCCAGCGGGTCCGGCGCCTATGATAATCAGATCATACATTAGTCGGCCAAAAGTTTCTTGAGTTCTTCCTCGATATGATTTTTGGGCTGTGCCCCCACGATTGTGTGACGTACCTCCCCCCCCTTGAAAAAGATCAGGGTGGGGATGTTCCGAATGCCGAATTTCCCCGGGGTTGCATGGTTCTTATCCACATCCATCTGGGCCACCTTTATTTTCCCTTTGTACTCATCGGCCAATTCCTCCACGATAGGACTGACCATCCTGCATGGACCGCACCATACGGCCCAAAAGTCTACGATGGCTGGCACATCAGAATTTACGATCTCCGCGTCAAAATTTTCGTCAGTTACCTCTAAAAGATCGGACATGTTGCACTCCTTTACACTATAAGATTTTGGTTTCAATTAGCAGGCCTGACAGATTTTGTCAACAGGCAGGAGCCGCTTATTCAAGGAAGAATAAAAGATCGTTCATTTTTGTCGACGCGTGGATTTGACTCAACTAAACGTAAAATCAGCTCTTAGCATGAACAATACATATTTAGGTTCAATCGAGAAATTTTTCACAAATAGACTTTTTGAAAAACTCTTCATTTTTCTTTTGACAACACTATATCTTGTGCTCTAACATAACCACGTTTCTATATAAAAGACTATCTTGCTGGATAAGGGCTCTTTAACTACCGGTCTTTATTCGTCATTCTTTTTCTGAAAGAACCACGATTTTCAAGGTCGTACCGGTCACGATCCGATCACCATGTATTGAGCGATTCTTTTGTTATAACACACTTCAAAAAGAGAAGATTTGGGGAGGGCATATGGCTCAAGGGGGAAAGATTCTCATTACGGAACAGGGTTCATTCGATCTATCATCCTACGCCTGGGATGATCATCTTTTCTCAGATCTGCTTGTCAAGGAGAATGAAATTGACGGCGATCGAGCCATGACCATAAGCCGATCTCTACGGGAAGATATTGGCAAAATGGAGCTCCAAACCATTACCATTCCCCTCTTGGAAAAGATCATCGAAACCAAGCTCCTGGAATATGGATTAACCAAACCGTCTTCCCTGAAGCTGGACAGTTCAATGTTCGTCAAGGAGGAACTCCGGCTTTCCAAAAACGCCAGAACGGTTCTGGAGAAAAGATACCTCAGGAAGGATGCCAACGGGATTCCCTTAGAAACACCGACGCAGATGTTCAGGAGGATAGCAAGGTATATCGCCAAGGCGGAGGAGAAGTATGAGGATAAGTCCCGTGTCAAGGAGGTGGAAGAGGTTTTCTACAAAATGATGACCGAGTTCAAGTTCCTTCCTAACTCACCCACCATGATGAACGCGGGTCGGAGATTAGGGCAATTAGCCGCTTGTTTCGTCCTTCCCGTCGAAGACAGTATGGAAGGCATCTTTGACGCCCTAAAGAACGCCGCTCTCATCCACAAATCCGGCGGAGGCACAGGCTTCTCTTTTTCTCGCCTGAGACCAAAGAGTAGCCGGGTTGGGACAACGGGAGGTGTTGCTTCAGGACCTGTCTCTTTTATGAAGATATTCAACACGGCAACTGAGCAGGTCAAGCAAGGTGGGACGAGGAGAGGCGCCAACATGGCCATCCTCAGAGTGGATCACCCAGACATTTCAGAATTCATTTGCTGTAAGAAGAACAACAGGGACTTGAATAACTTCAATATATCGGTGGGCATCACGGAAACTTTCATGAGGGCGGTAAGAGAGAGTAACACATATGATCTCATAGACCCCAGGGAAAACAGAAAGACCGGTGAACTAAACGCCGTGGATGTATATCAGGCGTTGGTGCATCAGGCATGGGAAAACGGGGATCCGGGTGTGATCTTTTTGGACCGAATTAACAGGGATAATCCCACACCGGCGCTTGGTGATATTGAGAGCACGAATCCCTGCGGCGAGCAACCGCTCCTTCCTCTTGAGGCCTGCAATCTGGGCTCGATTAATCTGGCCAAGTTTGTTGTGATAGATGATGGAACCCCGGCCATTGACTTCGACGCCATGAAGGAGACTGTTTGGCTGAGTGTCCGGTTCCTGGATGATGTGATCGATATGTCCAAATACCCTCTGCCCGAAATAGAAGAAGTGGTGCAGGGGAATCGCAAGATCGGCCTTGGTGTAATGGGCTTTTCCGATCTTCTTTACCAGTTGGGGATTCCCTATAATTCGAAGAAGGCCCTGGACTTGGCAGAGGAAATAATGAGCTTTATTCAGAGGGAATCCCGTGATGCCTCCAAGTACCTAGCCAAGGAGCGGGGAGTCTTTAAGAATTACGGCCAGAGCATCTTCAAAGATAAGGAAGACTGCGCTTTCAGAAATGCAACCACAACCACCATCGCCCCCACGGGGACATTGAGTATCATTGCAGAATGTTCGAGTGGAATTGAGCCGTTGTTTGCGCTCAGTTTTGTCAGACGGGTCATGGATAACGATGAATTACTTGAGGTGAATCCCTATTTTGAAAGAGTCGCGAAGGAAAGAGGATTTTACAGTCGAGAGTTGATGGATACCATTGCCCTTAAAGGCAGCATACATGATATGGAGGAGATTCCCAGGGATGTGCGAGAAGTATTCGTGACCGCCCATGATGTGACGCCGGAATGGCATGTTCGGATGCAGGCGGCATTTCAGAAGTACACGGATAATGCAGTCTCGAAGACCGTAAACTTGCCCCGAGATTCCACGGTGGATGATGTCCTGAAGGTCTATAATCTAGCCTACGAGCTGGGGTGCAAAGGAGTGACCATCTACCGGGATGGCAGTAAGGAGAATCAGGTCCTTACCTATAGCGGTAAGGCTGGACTGAGTGGAAGCTCTATGAAGAATGTGGAGGATCGTCCGGATACCCTGGAGGGTTTTACCACAAAAATGCCCACAGGATATGGGAACCTCTATGTGACTGTCACAGAACATGAAGGGAAGCCGTTTGAGGTCTTTGCAACCATCGGCAAATCGGGAAAGTCTACCACGGCAAAGACGGAAGCCATAGGCCGTTTGGTGTCTTTGGCCCTTCGTTCCGGCGTCCATGTGGAGCATGTCATTGAACAATTGAAAGGCATCGGAGGGGAGCACCCTATTTTTCAAAAGGGTGGGCTTGTTTTGTCCATACCGGATGCCATTGGACGCGTTCTTGAAAAGAGATACATGAACGACAAACAGAAGAAAAACGGGGGCAAACATAGACAGAGTCTGATGGGAGAGACCTGTCCAGAATGCGGCCAGACCATTAGTTTTGAAGAGGGATGTATGACCTGCCACTTCTGTGGTTTCACGAAATGCGGCTAAGATGCCCGGATCATTCTTCTGTGCAGGATCAACATTCTCCCATTAGTTTTTTATTTCGCGAATACTCTCAAACAAAATCTGCCCAGTAGCAGGGATTAATCACCCTATGCGACTGGGCTTTTTATCGCCAGTATTTTTCGTCGGGGATCTACAACCCGTGAAAAGGAAAAACCTCTTTCCGGATATAGGCGGCCGTTCTTTTGGCCTCCGCCATGGCCTTGTCCTTGGTTTCCCCCTGGGTGAGGTAGGGATAATCGTAGAGACTCCCCACCTCCTGTTCCGGTCCGAACATCATGCCACCGACCAGGCCGGCAAACTCATCCGTGGGCTCCAGGTTGTTGAGTACGGACCAGGCCAGGGTCCAGCATCGAGCGGTCCGGTAGAGATCGTAGCCTCCCCCACCAAGGGCCAGGATTCTGGGGCAGAGGGTGGTCATTTCCCGAAGAGCCCTCTGGTAACTATTGTTCGTCAGCTTGAGGTGAGTCAGAGGATCTGAGATCAGGGTGTCCGCTCCTACTAGGGCCACGATCATATGGGGTGAAAAGGCCTTGATCAGGGGAAACACAGCTTCATCAAGGGCAAAATTGAAGACCTCGTCATCGCTCCCCGGTTCCAAAGGAAAATTGACGGTGAATCCTATTCCTTCTCCCTCTCCTATCTCGGTTTTATATCCCGACCATGGGTAAAGGGTTTTGCCTGTCTCATGAACAGAAATCACGAGGACCCTGGAATCCTTGTAAAAGGCCTCCTGGACACCGTTGCCATGGTGGGCATCGATATCTAGGTAGACAATCCGTTGTTCCGGCAGCCTTTCTATGGCACCCATGAGGGCGATAGAGATATCATTGACATAACAGAAACCCTCGGCGTGTCCGGGCATGCCGTGGTGAAATCCTCCCAGAGGGTTAAAGGCTACGAGGACATCCCCATTCATGAGGTGTCCTAGGGCCTCATAAGTTCCACCTGCTGCTAACAAGGACCATTCGTAGATTCCGGGCAGGATCGGGTTATCTTCGGTTCCCAGGCCCCGCTTAAGCGTTTCAATGCTGATGTTGCCCTTACTCGCTTCCTCCAAGGAGTAAATATATTCGGGTTCATGAAAAAGGGTGAGGAGGGCGGTCTCGATGGGCTCCGGCTTAAGGATCTTCATCCAGGGATGATCCATGAGTCCGTAGCGCATGCAGAGTTCATAGGTCTTGTGGGCCCTCTCAGCCTTAAAGGGATGATCGGGACCAAAGTCAAAACGGCTCATTTCGTCTGAATATACGAAAAGAGATCCTATGTTTTGAACGTCGGGTTTTGACAAAGACATTTCCCTGGTTTTCGCTCCATTTTTTTGAATCAAACTCGTTTAGATGCGAGACTCAAATCTTTTAGGACTCTATCAGAGTGAGGAGAATAGCGTCAACGAAAAATGGGGACTTCTGATCCAACGTCAAGGCGTCATCTGCCTTTCGAAAGGCTCATGGCCCTGAGTAAGTCGCAGAGCTGTGCTGCCTTTCCATCTCCGCAGTAGCCTGCTACGGAGGACGGGCGATCGCTTCTTCTTGCGGCGTACTGTTTGTACGCTCAGTCGGCACTCCGTGGCGCCTTGCGTCTAACACCTCGCTGGTGGCCAGGAATTCTTAAAAATCCATTGCTATCATCGTCAATATAAAATTGATGGTGGATTTGGGGAGACCTCTTCGGCACAATTCTCTTCAGTTTGTGGCTACTTAAGTCTGAGACCTAGTTTCGATACTTGTTTTGACATGCCCGTGAAAATAGTCTATTGAGAGGGAATATCGGAGATAGGACTTATGACCTGGATTCGCAGGATCAACCAAATTCCCCGTCGGGAAAGAGAAGGCTTCTTCCGAAGTCTCATTCCTCCTCTCCTCTACCATCATTTCGGGATCGATCCGATCTCCTTGTGTGATGCAAAGGGGGAGAAAAGAGTACGATTCTTCTGTCCGAAGGGTGACAGGACCTGCCTAGTGGAAATTAAACTCGAGGGGATGGAAGAACCCCTTTTTTCCATACAGCTCTCTGACACGATCGACTTTACACAAGTGAACTGGGATTTTCTTGTTGTCAATGATCCTGGCTCTCCGAAGTTCAACACCCATATTGATGCAGAAGGAAGGGACACGCTTTTAGGGTGGGCGTCCAGGAACCTTACCGAAGAGGAAAAAGCCATGGATGCCGGGCTTTTCCCCGGGCAGGTTAAAAAAGGTTTGCATTTGACTCGGGAAGCGTTTCGTCTTCTAGAACATTTCTGCTCTACATTTGACATAAAAAGCATCCGCTTGGAAGCCCTTTTCTATCATAACGCGATTACCCATGAAAGGCACGGTTTTAGCTACTTCAGCGGATACCGGGAAATGAAAAGGATTCACGAACTGTTCCAACCAGGGGGAACTCTTTTCAATAAATTGGACAACAGCACCCCTTTTCGAAAACCTGAATTCGCGCATACGGTGAGGGGCCGGAGCTGGGCCATCCATGATGGGATTCTTGAGGATGTCGATGAAGCGTTGTTTGATGAGGGGTGGGTCTCCCCTGTGATGTATTATATGATAGAAAAACCCAGAGGCATGGTGACATTCCCTGATCCGGTATATTGATGAATGGTTCAAGGTTCAAGGTTCAGGGTTCAAGGTTTAAGGTATACGATTTAAGGTTTACGGTACAAGGTCTGCGGTTTATGTTTTTCGGAGCGATTTTATGGCGATACCAACCTTCAGTAATCTGAAAATCCGAACAAAGCTTATCAGTGTGACCCTTTTTCTGGTCTTACTTCCTCTCGTCTGCGTCGCATACCTCGCGATAGACCGCTTCGGTAAGGCCCTAAGACAGGCGGCTGAGGAAGATCTGGAACATCTTGTTATGAACGTCTATGCCATGTGCCAGGTTCAACACGAAATGCTCCTGATGAAGGTATACTCCAACCTGACTGTGGCTAGAGAAACCCTCTTTCGCGACGGACTAGAGATAGAAATATTGCCGGGCGAAGAAATGGTTTTTGATGCGGTTAATGAATTAACTAATGAGCGATATTCTGCCAATGCCTCTATGTGGAAGATAGGCGATATATGGTTGAGCCGGGACAATCAATTTGTTGACGAGGTGCAAAGACTCGTGGGTGGAATCTGCACGGTTTTCCAAAGGATTGAAGGGGACCGCCTCCTGCGTGTCTCCACCAATGCCGTGGGAAAGGATAGTCAAAGAGACATTGGTACCTTTATCCCTCCGGAGAGCCCTGTGGCACAGGCGATATTGAATGGGCGTTCCTATAGTGGACGTGCCCATATTCTAGACGACTGGCATTTGATGGCTTACGAACCCATCAAAGGGCACAAAGGGGAGGTGATTGGGGCCCTTAGCGTGGGCGTCAAAGAGGAAAGTTCCTTCTCCCTTGGGGATGAGATAAAACGTATCAAGGTGGGAAAGACTGGATACGTCTATGTAATGGATAGCCGGGGCAACCTGAAGATCCATCCCGCAAGAGAAGGGGAGAATGTCATGGATTCGAGGGATTCAGCGGGATTCGAATATATTCGCTCTATGACAGAAAGGGCCGTCACCCTCAAGGAGGGGGAGGTAGGCACCATTCGGTACCCCTGGTTGAACCCGGAATTGGGCGAAAAAAAATCGAGAGAAAAGATTAACAAATACAGGTATTTCGACCCATGGGATTGGATCATAGTAGCCGGCACCTATGAGGAGGAGATTTATCAGTCCCTGCATGAAACCGAACGATTCATCCTCATGGTGGTTATTGTCGGTCTCGGCCTGGTTTTTTTTCTGACTGTCGCCCTCTCAAAGGTGCTGACCGGGCCCATTCAGGAGTTGACCGAGGTCACATCCAGGATGGCGGATGGGGACCTTTCTCAGAGGGTTGAAGTACGCAGTGGAGATGAGATCGGTATCCTGGGAGAATCCTTCAATAAAATGATCACGCAGATTCAGACCTACACCACAAGTCTGGAGAAGATGGTCGAGGAAAGAACGCGGGATCTCAAGGAATCAAGGGAGAAACATCGTGAACTATCACGCTTTCTGAACAGTATCCTCGATAGCGCAACGGAATACGCCATCATGGCCTTGGATGTTCATGGAAAAATCATCGAGTATAACAGGGGGGCGGAAATACTCTTTGGCTGGAAGAAGGAGGAGGTCCTCAATAAAGCAAATGTCAACATCACCGACATCCAGGAGAATCGCGATAGAGGCATTCAGAAGGAGATGTCAAGGAGGGCCATAACAGAAGGTGTATGCGAATTAGAAATGGATCGGCTCAGAAAGAATGGGAATACCTTTCCGGCCCTCACCATTGTTACGGCCAATAGAGGACCGTCAGGGGAAATCATCGGTTTTGTGGAGATTGTTCGCGATCTCACCCGGCGAAGGCATCTCGAAAAGGAACTCCGAGAGACCAAGGAGTTCCTTGAGAATATCATGGAGAGTTCCGTGGACGGCGTTGTGACCACTGATCTCAAAGGCAAAGTAACGTATCTTAACCGAGCCATGGAAGATATGGTCAAGACACCTAGAGAAGAGATCCTGGGAAAACATATCTCTCTTTACTATGTCAAGGGCATTCAAGAAGCCCGAAAGATCATGGCCCTATTGCGTGAGAAGGAGAGGGCTGAGAATTACGAGATAGAAGGGATAAGGAGAGACGGTCAGAAGCTGGCCATATGGTGCTCCCTTTTTCTGGTTCGTGATCAAGAAGAACAGATTATCGGTACGGCCGGGATCTTCAAGGATGTAACCGAACAAAAACGTCTGGAGGCTGAACTCAAAGCGGCTCAAGCCCATCTCGTGGAGGCCTCAAAAATGAGGGCCCTTGGAGAACTCGTTGCCGGAGTCGCGCATGAGTTGAATAACCCACTGATGGCCTCTCAGACCATTCTACATGTGATTTTTAAAAACCTGCATGATAACTGCCCAAACCAGGACCGATTGGAACTCGTTCGTAAGTGCAACGATCGTATCGAGAAGATTGTGGAGCATCTGAGGGAATTCTCCAGACAGACCAAGCCTCATCTTGAGCCCCTCGATGTCAATCAGGCCGTGCGGGATGCATTATTGATTACTGGACAACAACTCCTGGACCACAACATAATGATCGTCCGCAACCTCACGGAAGACCTGCCGGAGGTTATGGGGGATTCCAATCAACTCGAACAGGTCTTTCTCAACCTGATTTCCAATGCCAGAGACGCCATGGAGACCATAGAGAGCCCAAAGGAGTTGATCGTTCATTCCATCCAAACGGAGGATCTGGGGTCTCCTTCGGTGCTCGTGTCAGTAAAGGATACGGGCGTGGGGATTCCTGAGGAGGACCTGGATAAGGTGCTTGAGCCCTTTTTTACCACCAAATCGGTGGGGAAAGGGACCGGGTTGGGCCTTTCTCTGTGCTTCGGCATCGTGGAGGCCCATGGGGGAAGACTTGAAATCAAGAGTCAACCCGGTAAGGGGACAGAGGTCAGGGTCCTGCTTCCAGTGATAGAAAAGAAGATCGGGTAATGGTTTATTCCCCCTCCGCTTTTCTTCCCGCTTTTTCGAAGAGAGAAGCCAGGGGGTTCTCCATGCCATAACTGTCTGAAATGACGTAGGCCTTCCGATATTTATTCGGAAAATACTTCATCACCATTATCTTTGTATGTTGGAGTATTTCTTGGTTCGGAGTTATTAAACGGGTAAACACGAATAATCCCATTCGTAATCTCTCGTAAAGTATGATACAACTGACCAATATAGATATTCCTTCATAATAAGAAAAGTATGTGGTTTATCCCGTCTAAGAATAAAGGAGTGAGGGGATGGCGAAACGTATTCTTGTTGTAGATGATGATGAAATGGTCCTCATGGCACTCGATGAACTCCTCAAGCCGGAGGGTTATGAGGTCCGAACATTCTCCCGCGGCAAGGAGGTCCTCAAAAGCCTTGATCATGAGGAGTATGACCTTTTGATGCTCGATGTCATTATGCCCGAGATGGACGGCGTTGAACTCTGCAAGCGGATCAGAGAAAGGGAAGATTGCAGAGAAATACCCATTGTGTTTCTCACGGCCAAGAGTCGTGAGGAAGACAAGATCCAGTGTCTTGAGGCAGGGGCCAACCTGTCTCTATCCAAGCCGATTTCTCCTGATAAACTCCTTGAGATCATTTCGGATACCCTCGGCTAAAGGCATCAAAGGTTTGGGCCTCTGAGATTCGGATTTGGGTAATAGCCTGTTAAGAGAGAAATGGCATGGATTGGAGCAGGATGTTGAGGGCATCATTACGGTCCAAGAATTCTGTGAAGTGACGCACCTTGTTTTCATCCCTGGGAGACAATCTCGGAGGATGTTTTTCCAGACGTTCCTGGGCAGAAAAGGTATCCTTTTCTGCCAGAATAAGGGGAACGCGGGCTTTTTTACAGGCCTTCACGACCTGGGGGGGCGGGGTTCTTCCACCTGTCAAGAGGATCCCTGTGACAGCACGAGGGGATGCTCCGTTCTCCGTATCAGGCGAATAGGGCTCCAGAAGGACGATCTTGTTATAGACCCTCCTGAATATACGAAGCTCTCCCTCCAGATCGGCTGAACTAACCGTCATCCCTCCTATTGGCTTCCCGAGACTCTCCTCCTCACAAAGAATCTTGCCGTCTAGTGTCTCCTTTATATCCCCAAGGGTCTGAAAAGAAAGGAGCGGATCTTCGGGCACGGCTGTCATTATGGGAATTCCTTTTTGGGAAAGGGAAGGAATGGTTTGATTTGTGATGTCCTCAAGCATTTCAGGTGATACCCGATTGAGGAGGACGCCCTTGAGGCGTTCTTTGAGGAGAGAAGAGACAGAAAGAATAGAATAGAGAGACGCGGAGGGTTGCTGATATCGATTGACAAGGATCGTATCGGATTGCAGAGCGTTGATGAAAGAGGTGTCTGGAACAGGGCAGAGGGACTCGTCAAAGAAGATACGCTGGGTTCCCATAATGAGGAGGATATCTTTTTCGCTGGATAGCTCTTGGGCCAGGATCCTTAGCTCCTCAACGATTACCTCTTTGTCCTTTTGTCTCCATCCATTCTCTGAAACCATATTAGGGCAGATTCGTTCAAGAGGATCTTGGAGATTCAATGCCTCTTTCAGCAGGAAAGCATCGGGGTCTGTCCATACTCCGTTTATACGGACGGGTTGTGTTCCAAAGGGCTTCATGAATCCTACGTTGAGCCCTCGTTCTCTTAGCCTTCGCGCGATGGCCCATGTCAATAAGCTCATTCCCGCGTGATTTCCTGTGGACCCAATAAAAAGAAAAGACATCAGGTTGAAGGGCCTCCTTGCGATTTTGGAGTGACTTCCTGGAGAGATATTATAGGGTCCCTGATCAAAAACATCAAAGGGAATCTTCTTTGCCGGTCTTAAGTCGAGGAGGCCTGTTATAGGCTAGTAAGCCGCTTTATGTAGAATTGCGAGGTAATCCTGCCCACAAACCGAAGGCTCCCAAAGGAAATTATGTCCTTTGGGAGCCTGGTGCATGGATTCGGGGACATCACCATGAGAAGAGGAGATTAGCAGTATGATGTAACAGCAAGAGAAGTGCCAAACAAGGCGGGCAGATATTATTCAGTGTTTTTAGTGTGTTAACAAATATCTTTCGCTGGAACTGAATGGAATCGGCAAAGAAATGCCGACTTGGGAAAACAAAATGCTACTTATATGTAGTTCATTACATATTCCGGTCTTGAAAATGCATAGCGAGCGCATTCCCCATAGCTTCTCCATCCTCCGTAGTCCCGCTTCAGCGGGACGGAGGACGGGCTGCGGGGTTAGCTCGCCCCGTTAAATAGTGCTTTGCACTCCCGAAGGGATTTAACGGGGCAAGCGAATTACAATAATAGAAAGATCCTTACATTTGGAAGATTCCCCGCGCCTTGTCGCGGGGAGCTTCAATAGAAACGCACGTTCTTAGGGACGGTATATTCCGCTCAGTGGCAGCCAGTGGGGCTTCATGTGGGAAGCGTATGGTTTTTCTCGATCACCACCTCTCTCAAATATTCGTCAAGAATTTATCCGTCCTAGTACCTATTCCATTAAGGAATGTTGGTTTTCTCTTCATCTGGTGATCGCATCAGGCTGTATTTGCGTGTCAATCCGAACGTGAACAGGATGAAAGGACGGTCTATTCGGTTGAATTGTATCGGGCAGTGTTTGAGGCTTGGCGGCACCCAGACCAGACTGCTTTTGGTGAAAAGATACTTTTCGCCCCCCAGCCAGAACTCGATTTCACCACCCAGGTCGTATACATCATCCCGATTCGTGCCGATGAATCCGAAAACTTCTCCCCAATCATGGGCATGCTCGGGATGATTCGGCCCTTTCTCGTCCCCGCTCCAGAGGTAGACGAAATCGATATAAGGGGCCCCTTCCACGCTGTCCAGATCCAGAAAACGCATTCCTTCAACTGTTGATTGCCTCTTTTTGCCCTCATCATCCCATTTCTTGAGCGTTTCCGGCGAGATCTTATTGGGATTGACCCCGTACGAAATCATTTTCTCATAGTTCCGTTCGGCGCTGTGTTCATCAGTGAATTCGGTCGCGGTCCGTGAGTAGGAGGTCGCTATCGCCCCAGTAAAGAAAAGGACTGGTTTCCCTATGCGCGTGAACCGTATCGGACAATGACGCGTCCCTTTCGGCACATAGATGAGACAGCTCCTTGTAATCTGGTACTTTTCTCCACCCAGCCATAGCTCTATTTCCGAATCCAGATCGTACGGGTCATCCTGGTCCGCAACGCCTATAAACCCTATGAATTCGTCGAAATCATGGGTATGCTCGGCTTCGGCATAACCCTTGGCGGAGCCTTCCCAGAGCCAAACGAAATCCAGATACGGAGCTCCTTCACTTCTGGTTCTATCCAGATTCAAGAGGTGAGTCGCATCCACCATGGACTGCTGTTCTTCCTGTTCCTTCTTGATTTTGGCCAGCTCTTCGGGGGGTATATCAAGCGGTTTGACATCCTGGAAGATGTATTTGGCGTATTTCCCACTCACATTGGGATCGTCTTGTTCAATTGCACCTGCTATTCCGGAATACAAGACGGCACATGCGGTAAAAAGCACAAACAATGCTGTATAGACAATATATCGATATGTTTTTTGCATGATACATCCCTCCTCTAATAGTATTTCCGTGTGATTCGCCTCCGGGTAGTATTCTTAGCCCGGATTAATGACGATGTCAGTATTTGTTAAAGGCTTTGTAGGACGATAGATAAATACGCACAAGATGAAAACAACGGATCATAGAGCATTGTTTTCCAGGCTGGGATTATACGGAGACTAACCTTGCGTGTCAAAGACAAAATTAGAGCCCATGCGAAATAATGGGCATTGTTGACTATTCAACACAAAAAGTATAATTTTACAGAAATGACACAAAATAGAAAAAAACTGATATCCGATCTGATCCAAACCGCCCATGAAGCAGGCGCGAAGAGACTTGTCAATGCGTCAAGCGGAAATATCAGTGTGAGATATGACGAAAACTCCTTCCTGATATCCGGTTCAGGTACCTCTCTTGACAAGCTGAAAGAAAAAGAAATTTCAACCTGTTTTATTAATACTGTAAGACATTACGAAGGCGTAAAACCTTCCATGGAGAATCATTTTCACAGGGCCATATACAAGAACAGAACAGACGTGAATGCCGTTCTCCACTTCCAGTCTGTCTATGCCACCACACTTGCATGCATGCCTGAACCGGAATATGACCTGAATTTCATTCCTGAATCCACAGTATATATTAAAAGGGTTTCCGTTATCCCGTACCTTATGCCGGGCTCAACAAAGCTTTCAGAGGCAGTCGGGAAGGCGCTGGAGAAAACCGATTTATTTGTTCTGAAGAACCACGGGCAGATCGCTGTGGGTTATAGTCTTGAAGACGTTCTTAAGAAGGCTTTGGTTTTTGAGTTCGCCTGCCATATATTATATCTAGCGGATAAGGAAATCGTGAGGTATTCCGTTATCGATATTGAGGAACTGATCAAAAACTATGGATAGTTGAAGCATTAACAAGGCAGACGATGATAAACGGAGCTATGATCATGAATAGCAAGACAATACTATTTCTATTCGTCCTCGGGATCGCGGCTATTCTGACAGCGGGTACGGGCCCATTCCCCGCATGGGCGGAACAAGGAGCATTTATGTCCAAACATGAAGACCTGGAATCACGTGTGAAAGAACTCGAAGACCATGAAGAAATACGGCAACTCTTAATGGATTACGGGCGTTTCCTGGATCAGAGGGATTTTCGCGCTTTTTCCGAACTTTTTGCGGAAACGGATGGGGAATGGATCGGCGGGATGGGTCGGGCCAAAGGGTCGAAAGCCATTCGAGAGCTCATGGAAAGCACCATCGGTAGGGATACCTCAATAACGCAATCCTGCCACTTATTCACGAACGAGACGATTCAAGTCAACGGCGACCAAGCGACGGCTCTAACCAAATGGATATTTGTGGTTCCCGGGGAATCTAATCGTCCCCAACTGTTTTTCCTCGGTCATTATGAAGATTCGATGATACGGGAGAACGGCCGCTGGAAATTCCTGCGTCGCGTCGTTCGTGCCGATATACCTAGAGATGATCAGATACAGTGAAGTCGTCTAATTTTAGTCAACCCGAATTGTGGAGGTATGATGATGAGGTCAAAAATGAACATATCCGTTTTATTGTGTTGTCTATTCCTCGGTATGGGTCTCCTTGGCTGTTCAGCGCATAGTTATAATGCCAAAGAATCCATGGCTCCCGAACAGGCCACGAACGCAGGTAAAGCAGAACAAACCGATCAGGCCGAGCCAAAACCTGATCCGTTCGCCTATACGCCGCCTTGCCGCGAGTGCGATCGATTGATCCTAGAAGAGGCCGCGAAGAGTTATATTGCCGCGCAGGAAGCCGGCGACCTGTCTAAAATGATACTCGCATCGGACGCGAAATTCAAAGAAAACATGAGTGAAGTCATAAAGGAAAAGGGACTCTGGAATACTCCTTTACGCATCGCCTTTCATCGCAGTATTTATGACGTTCCACGGTGCAGGACATTTACCGAAGTCATCGTGACCGAAGGGGGACACCCTTATGTTCTTGGAACCCGCCTTACCGTTGATAAGGGTGAAGTGACCGAGATCGACAGCCTGGTGACGGACGAGGGCGATTGGCTGTTTGATGCCGACGTCTATCTCAAATATTCCAAGGCTGAGGAATGGCCTGTTCTCCACCCTGACGATCGCGTTACTCGGCAGGATCTGGTCAATGCGGGCAACCAGTATTTTGACTTCATATTTCTGGATAAAGGCGTACGAGCACCCTGGGGGACTCCATGCGCCCGCCTTGAAGGAGGCATTTATACCAATCCTGAAAATGAACACAAGGACACCTGTCAAATCCCTGCCCCTTTAGGAGAAATGTTTGTAAATGACAGGACTTTTGTTGTTGATGAAGAATTGGGCGCTGTCAATGTATTTTGCCGCTTTGGTGACAGCACAACCGGCATGCCTGATTCACATACCTTTGTACTGGTCAATGGAAGATATCGCTGGATTCACACCCTAAGTGTGAATTTAACCAACGAGCCGGTTGATGTACCGAAATTTATACCTGAACCGGATTGTGAGTGCGACCGGGCAATGCTTATGGACGCGACAGAGCGTTATATTGCCGCTCAGGAGGCCGGTGATCTTTCGAAAATGTCCCTGGCCGATAATGTGCGATTCATAGAGAATATGAGTGAAATCGAAAAGGATAAGGGTTTGTGGAATACGCCTTTGCCTATAGCACATCATATGAGTATTTATGATACTGGACGCTGCAAGACCTTTACGGAAGTCATCGTAACTGAAGGCGGGCATCAATATGTCATTGGAACCCGCCTGGAAGTGGACAAAGGCAAAGTGAAAGAGATTGACAGCCTGGTGACGGACGAAAACGATTGGCTGTTCAATGCGGATAATTACCTCAAATATTCAATGGCTGAAGATGAAGATTGGTCAATCCTTTCTCCTGACGACCGGCCCAGTCGACAGGAACTCATAGACGCAGGCCACCAGTATTTTGATTTTATATTTATGGATCAGTTTATACGTCCGCCCTTTGGCGGTGTTCCTTGTTCCAGGTTGGAGGGTGGTGCCTATACCAATCCTAACAGCGAAAAAAAAGATACCTGCCGGGTCCCGAACCCTCTTGGAGAATTGCCTATCACAAACCGGACTTTTGTGGTTGACGAGCAGATGGGGACCGTCAACGTCTTTTGCCGCTTTGGGAATAGCAAAAATGGCATGCCTGATTCACACTTGATCCGACTGGAAAACGGAAAATACAGATTGGTACACACCTTGAGTGTGAATTTGACCAATGAACCTTTGGTCTATCCGGAAGTCCCTCCTCCCGATTTTGAAGGATTTTAGGGCTAATAAACCTTGCCTAAAATGGAACCCGTGTAACCCAGTGATCATATGCATGATGAAGGGACTTGCATCCGTCTTCATCCGCCTTCGCAGGAAACCCCACACTTATGCGGGGAGGAATGCTCTTGTCATCCGCTTCGGCGGATGTCGCCCTTGACGCCGGGGCGGATGAACCCGCCGAAGCCTTGTGCG
>JAFGFY010000091.1 GCA_016930795.1 Deltaproteobacteria bacterium | reverse complement strand
GATCAAAAGGAAATGCGTATGAAACATTGAAGATCCCGCTCAATATTGTTGAAATTATAATAGATATATTATATTTATAATAAAAAATAAAATAATGCCATAATATATTAATTATTATTAAAATAGGGTAAATAAGGAAATAGCTGTGACCATAAGATCTGTGCGGCAGCCCGCAACGATCTGATTCCCTATCCTTTTTTTGTTTTGGAAGGCTATTTGCGATATTTGAAGCCAGGCTTGACCCATCTATTTGCTGGTGGTATTTGTTGATTCTCTGATTACAGCCATACAGTCTATTTTGGCTCTGATCATTCGCACCAAAACAATCAGTTCTTATTACCCTAGGATTTTGATCCGATTAGAAAAAAGGAGGATATGAGAAAATGGCCGAATCAAAGTATGCGAAATACATATTAAAGGAGCCCAAAGGGCAATTACATGACGGCTCGATATTTGATGGATTCCTAGCCAGTCCAGAGAAACTAGGTCTTGATTGTCAGATATTGTTTTCTGCAATAACGGAAGCAAGTCTCTCGGGTGATGAACCCGAACCCCATGTACACGATTTTCCTCATGTCATGTGCTTTTTTGGGAGTAATCCCTTGGATCTATACGATTTTGATGCTGAAATTGAGTTTTATATGGACGGAGAGAAACAGGTCATCACCGCCCCTTCCATAGTCACAGTTCCAGCGGGATTAACCCATTGTCCTCTGATCTTCAAGAGAATCGGGAAACCGGTTATGTGGGTGGAAATCATGCTTACATCACACTATGACAGGAAGTAATAGAACTAAATCCCTATTTCTTTTCCTGCCCACCATAGGAGGTGCCTTGCATCGTGGCGAAGTGAAACACCGGTCGTGTGATCTTCAAGATATTTAAGGGACAATGCACGACACCAGCCGGGATATAGGCCAAAAATGTCTCTGTGATGATGTTCCTTTCGTTGTCGATCCAGAACTCGATTTCCGCACCCAAATCTTTTAGATTACTGGGATCGGTGCCGAAAAACCCGATGACTTCGCTGAAATCATGGGCGTGCGGCTCGGGGCTGGAGGTATCTTTTTCCTTTGTCGGCCAGAACCAGACAACCTCACAGTAAAAGGCGCCAGGCCTGACTTCACTATCCAGATAAAACAGACGGGTGCTGCGGGTATCGGACAATGAACCGGCCCATTCAGGTATTTCCAAGTTTTCCTTTGGTTGGGTGATGATGTATTTACTGTTGTATTGGGAGGTGGTCATGGTTTGTCCTACTCCTTTCAATTGATGAAATTGATGTGATGTTCTGTGTTTTAAAGACAACGGTTGCCGTGAATTCTGGTGTCGTGTCTCAGAAACGCCTTCCATAGTTTTACCAGGTTCTAAGACACTTTTAAATATGTGCAGCAGGTACTTATAATTCAAGTTACTTCTGGGATACGACACTAGAATAAAAACTTGTAAATCCCATGAAGTGATATCAACCCATAGACGCGCCTGAAATATCAACAATAGCAGCCCCACCGTCTATAACTAGGACTGAACCGGTCATAAAGGATGAGTCATCGCTGGCCAGATAACTGCACAGGCCTCCTATTTCTTTCGGCTCAGATATACGTCTGAGAGGGACATGCGAAGAAAAACGTTTGAAAAGGGACTCCATATCAGTTGTCATCTCTTCGGCAAGTTTACCTACGGATTCTTCGAACATGCTCGTCCGGGTGGCCCCTGGGCAGACCACGTTACACCTGATGTTTTGAGGACCGTACTCCAAAGCCACCTGTTGAGTAAGCATAATCAACCCAGCCTTAGAAGAGCAATACCCGACGGATTGCGGCATACATCGCAAACCACCCAGGGAAGCAATGTTGATGATGGACCCTTGGCCATTATCTATCATGTAGGGGATGGCCGCCTTCATGGTTATAAATGGTCCGGTGAGATTGACGTCGAGAACAGATCGCCAATCATCGATAGAAGTTTCCAGAATGTTGCCGTGGGAATCCATGGCCGCGTTATTGACCAAGACGTTCAGTTTTCCTCCAAAGGCAATCGTAGTTTTGATCATTTTGGCGACATCATCGGGGAGGATCACATCCCCGGGGCACGTCATAACAGAACCCTTCGGAAAAGAATGGGCTGTGGTTTCCAATTTATCTTTGCGGCGCCCGGTAATACACACTTTCGCTCCGTCTTCGATAAAACGCTTGGCGATGGCGGCTCCAATACCTGTGCCGCCCCCTGTGATTAACGCGACCTTATCTTTTAATCTCATATGCTTTCCTTTCTAGTGTCGACATGCCCCCTTTGAATCTGTGTAACAGCTACTTATTATTCAACTTCATTATGAGGCACGACACTGGGGTCACGGTGTCTGGAATAAGATGAATATAACTTCTCAAGCTTCAAGCACTATGGGTTCTTTACCGGGCGTCACATACTTTTTAACGGCATCTTCGTTCAGTTCAATACCCAAGCCAATACCTTCCGGAGGATAAAGATAACCGTTCTCATACCTGGGCATTGTCATCCCCAGATCGTCGGTGATCGCCTCACCGGTTGTATCAATTAGATCGTGCAAATTTAGCGGGCCGATGGACTCCTGCTCAATTCTTCCCAGCCACTCCGTAGCAGCAAGAAAATGGGCTTCCACCGCGGCTCCAAGCCCGGAATTGATCATACAGCCGGTCATTACATTGAGTCCAAGAGATTGGGCGATAGCCACCCACTTTTGACTCTTATGAATACCGCCCGCTTTCGGAATCTTCAGGAAAAAACCGTCGATGGCGTCGATGCGGGCCAGCTTATGAAGATCACTCAATTCGGCTGCGGCTTCATCGGCGAATATGGGGACATCCACTTTTCGCCGCAGCCGGGCCAGGCCATCATAATCCCATCGCGGTAGGGGCTGTTCGGAGAGGAACAAATCGTATTTACTGACTTGGGTAAGAAACCTGAGAGCCTGCATGTAATCCCAGCCTCCGTTGGTATCCGTCATGATTCTAACATCCTTTCCAACCGCGCGGCGAACTTCGGCGACCATTTCGATATCATCTTCAATAGTATTAGCGCCGACCTTAAGCTTCAAGCCTCCATATCCGGCTTGGGCCAGTCTTAACGCATGTTGCGCTACTTCTTGGGGTGTCCCCGATGACATCACATAGGCCAAGGGAATTTTTTCATTGGATAGACCGCCAAGAAACTTGTAAAGGGGTATCCCCAAAGCCTTACCAATCAGGTCATGCAAGGCGTAATCGACCACGGCCTTGGAATGGTTGTTACGCGCCACCGCTTTGTCCATCCTGGCGATGACGGTTTCAATATTGAATGGATCCTCTCCGAGAAGAATCTGCGGTCCATAGATTGTGCTGATATTGTGAAGGATGGATTCCTGACTTTCTCCCATATACCACATAGATGTATCGCCGGTTTCTGCAATGCCGGTCACCCCATCATCCGAATGGAGTTTGAGCAGAACTGCATGGGCCCAATTGACAGCAGCGCCCGACATAATAATCGGTTTGGTAAATGGTAGGGAAACAGGAATGCATTCAATTCGGTTTATTTTCATACGTCGTTCCTCATATTCAGATTGTTTTTAAAATGACTGTTGAATCAGGCAATCCTGTTGGGAGTGCTTTCTTGAATGAACCCGGACAAGCCTCTTGAAACAATGTATTTTTATATTGTATTCATTCTTTTGTCAACAACAGCAAAACAATTCAACCGTGTGAGAGTTATTTATTGACTTTCCCGTTTTTTTCTGATGTCTGACAGAATATCTCTGCCTTTGTTTCTTCTGTGTGCACGTCCAATCATATCAATCAGGTAAAAGGAGGTATCTATGGAGAGAAAAAAGAGGGTCTTCACGGATGAAGAACTGGAGGAAATGGGGAAACGCACACTCGACCTATTGCTGAAAGCCATCGATTCCGGGGACAAGGAAAAGGCTAAAGAATTGGCCCGGCGAATGTATAAGGAGTTCAACTACCTCCATGACGGCTATTTTACCTGGGTGACCGGTCTACAGACGTATATCTATCAGAATATGGGAATTGACGCTGTCGAAGAGGCCGAACGTCAGGCTCATACCGTGGAATCGAGAATCGCTTTCATCCCCTCCGAAGAAACGGATTTCCGTGCTCGTGTGAAGAATCTGGCTGCGGGGTTGCGCGGTCATCTACAGCCGATGACTGTCGCCGAGGATGATGAAAAAGTGACGATTACCATGGAGCCTTGCGGTTCGGGGGAGAGGCTTATACGCATGGGTGGATATGAGGAGGGACTGGCAAAGGTCAAAGAGCCACACCGGATCACCTGGGGGATGAAAGACTTCCCTCTCTACTGCGTCCATTGCCCGGTGATGGAAGCGTTGGATATAGAAAACAACGGAGATTTCGCGTTCTGCCATTTTGTTTCTGATCCTATCGGTGAGGAGCATTGCCGGTTTGTCTTCTACAAGGATCCGGCGAATATCCCCGAGGAGTTCTATACACGAATCGGCAAGAAAAAACCGGTGGGTTAGAAGATGGGTTATAAAGAAGTAACTCTATAAATAATGCGGATCCTACTTTCTTAGTTCTCCAGGCTTTGGATCGCCTTTTCTTCTTCCTCCTCCTCTACCGGGTCTTCGACGATCAATTGGGCCTGTACGGGCCTCGTTTACCTGAATAGTGCGGCCTTTAAGCTTTGATTCTGATAGGCCGGATATGGCTGCTGAAGCTTCCTGATCAGAAGGCATCTTTAAAAAGGCGCAATCAGTTGATCCTCCTGCCGACTCATCGTGCACTATTAACACAGAACCGACCTTTCCAAAGGCTTCAAAAGCCCCCCTGATATCATCTTCAGTAACCTGATCTGAAATATTGCCTACATAGATTTTCATTATCAGTCCTCATAAAAACCGATATATTTGACAATAATAAGAACCCGCTTTTTAAGATAAAAATATACTATATTTGACGTTTTTCGTCAAGGAAGGCTCTGTGTTTCTCACTATCTGTTTTTACAGGCTCTCCGGTCATAGTCAAATTCTTCAAAATGCACGGCGAGCGCATTACAGTTTGCCGCAGGAAGCTTCAATTGGTTCGACATTCTCTTCAACTTAGTAGGTTAAAAGCGTTCTCATATAGAAAAACCTCTATTCTTCTCTGCATCTTATTATGAGAAGAGCAAAAAGAGCGCCAATCAAATCCGAAATAAGATCCAACAGGGTATTGTCATAGCCGCCCACGCCCGTCTCGGGAACAAGCAGCGTAGCAATATACTCAACGATCTCATTGACCGCTCCAACGCCTAGACCGGCCATGACAACGACTATGGATATGGCTGCCCAATATTTGATTGGTTTTAGTTTTGGCTTGAGGAGTTCGAACATAATAAGGGTCGCGACGCCAAAGCCGATAATGTGGACAAACTGGTCATATCTGAATATGCTTTCTGTGAAATGGATAAGGATCAACTTGTATAGAACATCCCCTTTGATAAATACTCCACCACCGGCCATGTGCAAAGCGCCCCATAATGTAAGCCCCCATAACGATGTGTTTGAGTAGTGAACTTTGTTATTTGTTAGAAGAACAAGAACAAGGAAAAAGAGAATCACAAAAATGTACATAATGAACTCGTAGTTCCTTATGGTGAAGTAATAGACGGAAAAAGCCGAAAGCATGACCAGAATGGTAATGAGTATCGGCAATTGTCCACGCTTGATCAGCTTCATTCGATTCTCTTCGTGTTTTGATTAGCCGCCCTCTGTTCCTAGACTCATCGGTGAAGTATAAGGTGTGAAATACTCCACACAATGGAGTGGGACAATCGTGGTCCCGGGCGATACCTGCCTCAGACCTTGTGCGGTCTGGAATGTGGATATCTGTTTCCGAAACCTATTGAAGCATTAAAGTAAAGTCAAGAAAAAGAACGTCAATGATTAAAAGCGGATATTCCAGAAAGGTCGTGAAATCTTTTCTTAGGTTCCGAGGCTCCCGGCCTGGTCTTTTCTACGACTAATCCGCGAGGGAAACTTGCCCCCTCCGCTGTTCTTCCCGTCTCTTCGAGACGGGAAGCCAGGGCTTCCCCCACAGATAAGTCGTAAAACCGGGGACCCGACCCGAAGGGGTGGGGTCTGAGCGGAGCCCGTGAGGGCGACTGCGAAGAAAAGACGGCGTCCTCCCGCCAGTCCTTCCGAAAAGACTTCACCACCTTTCTTCAGTTCAATTTCATCGTACCTTTTTTCATCCACAAATTCTTATGAGGAGCCGGATCTTTTTTAGCATCGTTGGGCTTCACAAAGATGAAAAAAGGGGGCTTTGCCCCCTTAGTTCAATGAGATCTGGCGGAAGTGCATGGGAATCGAACCCACCCGCCGAGGTTTTAGCCCGGCACACCGGATTTGAAGTCCGGGAGCCCCACCAGTGAGCTATCCACTTCCGAAAATGTATACCTGAGATCCTGATGAAATCTTAAACGGGAAGAGCGATCCTGTCAACCTTCTCCTAAGAAATGGTAGAAGACTGAAGACCAAAGACTGAAGGTTTAGGTAAAACGAGTCAACCCATTCTTCTGAAGCTCAGATAGGTATAAGACTAATCCGACAGATGATTGATCACAATGTTCATGATCCGGCGTATGGGTTCGGCTGCCCCCCACAGGAGTTGATCCCCGCAACTGAAGGCTGCGACATACTCAGGCCCCATGAGCATCTTGCGGAGCCTGCCCACAGGAACGGTCAGGGTTCCACTCACGGCCGCGGGGGTGAGGTCCTTGATGGTGGCCGCTCTTTCATTGGGAACCAATTCGACCCACTCGTGTGCCTCTCGGAGCATGCTGGAGATCTCATCCAGGGGGAGGTCTTTATTGAGTTTTATGGTAAATCCCTGGCTGTGACAGCGCATGGCACCTATACGGACACACAACCCATCCACAGGGATCGGTTTTTCCGTTTGCAGGATCTTGTTGGTTTCCGCATAGCCTTTCCATTCTTCCCGGGTTTGCCCCGAATCCATGGGCCTGTCGATCCAGGGGATCAGGCTGGCGGCAAGCGGTGCACCAAAATGAGCCACAGGCAGGGCAGGGCTTCGAAGTTTCTGTGTAATGCGGGCATCCAGCTCGATGGCTGATGACGCGGGATTGTCGATCAGATCTTTTGAGGCATCAGCCAGGGCGGACATCTGCTGCACCAGCTCAATCATGTTTTTGGCACCGGCGCCCGATGCGGCCTGATAGGTCATGGAAGATATCCATTCGATGTGGCCGGAAGCAAAAAGGCCGGAAAGCGCCATAAGCATGAGACTTACCGTGCAATTGCCTCCCACATAGGTCTTTATGCCCGAGGAGAGTCCGGCTTCAATCACCGACTTGTTTACCGGATCAAGGACAATGATACTATCGTCATTCATCCTGAGTGTAGACGCGGAGTCTATCCAATAACCGCTCCACCCTTCCTCTTGCAATTCAGGATAAACCCTCTTAGTGAAATCTCCCCCCTGGCAGGTGACGATGATATCCATTTCGGAGAGCGTCTCAATGTTGTATGCGTCCTTCAAAGGGGGGATCTCCTGGCCGATATCAGGGCCTTTCCCTCCGACATTAGAAGTGGTGAAGAAGATCGGCTCATAATTCCCAAAATCGTGCTCCGCAAACATACGCTCCATGAGAACGGATCCGACCATGCCTCGCCATCCCACAAAACCTATTCTAAGCATCATTTCCTCCTTAGTATTCAATATTTGTTTTCTTATTTTGGCTCCTCACAAGAATTTGTGGGTGAAAAAAGGACCATGAAATTGAACTGAAGAAAAGATTTCATCACCTTTCTCGAATATGCACTTTCAATCATACACTAAAATAGCAGAGCAAACAGAATCGATAAAAACCTTTGAATTTTCGATTTAT
>JAFGFY010000090.1 GCA_016930795.1 Deltaproteobacteria bacterium | reverse complement strand
CAGGCGAAGACCGGATTCCGCTGCCTTTGGCTCGATTTGTTGAAAGAGACGTTCAAGGACCTTGAACGATGCGTTTGAATTGTAAAAAAAACAGCCCAGACCATATAGGGCTTGGGCTGTTATGGCTCCACATGTGCCGTCTGATCAACAGGTCGTAATCATCTTATAGTCTGTCCGGCTGGGGCGTCATTGCCACGCAGATCCTTGTGACCCTGTATGTTAGATAAAACGCCTTTTGACCAATGCTCGAACACCGCAGAGCTCTTGTATTAAACATCGGTTATTTGCCTTCTTTGCTTTAGTTCCGGAAGTCCGTTAAGGGTTCGAATCCGGTTTCACACTGCTCTGACCGCTATTCTTGATCGCGCTTGTGGAATGCTACTCGATATAATATAGAGGCAAAACGCTTGAGGTGCGTAATGAACAAGGGACCTGCTCACCCGGCCGTGCCGGACATGAGTAATAAGATCATCTTAATCGTCGCCACGATGGGCGCGTTCCTGACACCGTTCATGGGCTCCGCCATCAACGTTGCCCTGCCGACGATCGGCGAGGAATTTTCCATGAGCGCCATCTCCATGGGCTGGGTGGCCATGTCTTTTCAACTTTCCGCGGCCATGGTTCTTGTTCCGCTGGGTAGAATTGCCGATATATACGGACGGAAAAGTATTTTTCTTTGGGGGGCTGTCGTTTTCACCTTGTTCTCTCTCTTTTGCGGATTGTCCAATTCTTCGGAGTTGCTGATCTTCGCCAGAGTCGTTCAGGGCATCGGCGGCGCTATGATGTTCGGCACAGGAGCGGCCATTCTCACCTCGGCGTATCCACCAGAAGAGCGGGGTGCCGTTTTGGGAATAAACGTAACGGCCGTTTATGTCGGCCTTGTTGTCGGACCTTCCATCGGCGGCATCTTGACCCAGTATATCGGCTGGAGGAGCATCTTTTTCATCACTGTGTCGTTGGGCTTGCTGGTGGTATTTGCTATCATCTGGAAACTGAAGGGCGATTGGGCGGAAGCCCGGGGGGAGCGCATCGATTTTGTAGGTTCCATTCTCTACGGCTTGGCATTGCTTGCCATGATGTATGGCTTTTCCGTGCTGCCTTCGACCTTGGGTTTGTTCCTTGCCCTTGTTGGTGTGTCATGCCTAACCCTTTTTGGTTTCTGGGAGTTGAGAACAGCATACCCCGTTTTGGATTTGCGTCTCTTCACCAACAATCGGCCCTTTGCCTTTTCCAATTTGGCGGCCTTCTTAAATTACATGGCCACGTTTGCCGTGGGTTTTCTCTTGAGTCTTTACCTTCAATACATCAAGGGCTTTTCCCCACGGGATGCGGGACTGATCCTGGTGATCCAACCGGTGGTGATGGCGTTGCTCTCTCCGGTCGCAGGTAAGCTTTCAGATCGCATTGAACCGCGTACCATTGCTTCCGCGGGTATGGCCATGACGACCATCGGCATTGTTCCCTTGATCTTGATAAATGACGCGACGAACGTGATGTATGTATACGCAGCGCTGGTTGTTCTGGGATTGGGCTTTGCCTTGTTTGCTTCTCCCAATATGAATGCCGTCATGAGTTCCGTGGATAAAAAGTATTACGGTGTTGCTTCCGGTATGGTTGGCACGAGTCGGCTCGTCGGGCAGATGTTCAGCATGGGCGTTACAATGATGATCTTCGCATTCATCATGGGACGCGTCCAGATCTCTCCCGAATACTATACCCATTTCTTGAAGAGCATGAAAATCACTTTCGCCATCCTCTGTTTCCTTTGTTTTTGTGGAATCTTTGTATCCCTGGCCAGGGGGAAAGTCCGCTGAGGCCGCCTGAACCGATCACAAAAGAAAGCCCCCTTTGCAACGGTTTCAGGATCTCAGAACCCGAGTATTCGAATCCTTAAAATGACTTGACACCCGAGCTTAGAGTGCATAAACAGATAAAAACAGTGGCATGAATTTTCAGTAAATGTTACGCACATTATTTATAAAGCACAGGAGCCATGAAGAAGGATCTCTTCGGCTATGAATGAGCAGCCTTGGCTCTTTTTGGGTGAATAATGAGTCATCTCGATAAACCGTATCCCAGTGATTATTCGGAACTGATCAAAAGCCGCGAAACCTCCATAAGCGATCTTTATCAAAAGTCAATCCGCAAGAAAATCTACCTGTTTGGTGTTCTATTCCTGTTCCTGCTGGTTTTGATAGTTCATGCGATTGCTGTGGGGTATTACGATATGTCGGTACGAGGGATCATAGAGACGCTATTGGGATTTGGCACCGGTTCCGGGAATATCGTGGTTTGGAATATTCGAATGCCCCGAATTGTTGCGGCGATCGTTACCGGTTGCGCCCTTGGATTATCCGGAATCGCCATGCAGAGCCTGTTAAGAAATCCTCTGGCTTCTCCTTTTACCTTGGGCGTCAGCCATGGGGCCGCATTTGGCGCAGCCTTTTCCATTGTTTTTTTGGGCGCGGGTATTACGCAGGGCAGCACCATGAGGATGGCCGGTGTTGACGGCATTCTGTTAAAAAACGTCTATATCATCACTTTCTGCGCCTTTTTGGGCGCCATGATTGCGACGATCGTCATCCTCTTATTGGCCAGACTAAAAAAAATGTCTCCGGAATCCATTATCTTAGCGGGCGTAGCCATGGCTTCATTGTTCACATCCGGAACGATTCTGGTACAGTATTTTGCCTCCGAGGTAGAGATCGCCTCAGTGGTTTTCTGGACATTCGGGGATGTCGCCCGCTCCAATTGGCTGGAAATCGGTCTTTTGACATTGGTCACTTTTCTGGTCATCGTCTATTTCGTTTTCGTTAGATGGGACCTCAATGCAGTTTCCGCCGGGGAAGATACAGCTCGATCCTTGGGGGTGGAGGTTGATCGGTTTCGCTTATGCGGAATGCTTCTGGCCTCGCTGGTGGCGTCTCTGGCCACGGCCCTCCATGGCGTAATAGCCTTTCTCGGCTTGTTGGCCCCGCATATCGGACGCCGGTTGATCGGAGCCGACCATCGGCTTCTCATTCCTTATTCATGTCTGATCGGCGCCTTATTGTTATTGCTCGCTGACACGGCCGGTCGTCTCATAGTCGGTTCGGGAACACTGCCGGTGGGAGTATTGACTTCCTTTATGGGCGCGCCTCTTTTCCTCTATCTGCTTATCCGTGGATTGAAACGATGATACTGAAAGTCGATGGATTGGAATTTTCCTACAATGAAAGCCCTGTTCTGAAGAATATACGATTCGAACTCAAAAAGGGACAGATCATGGCTATATTGGGCATCAACGGAGCGGGAAAGACCACCCTGCTCAAATGCTTGAACCGGATTCTTCACCCAAGGGTAGGAACTGTTTTTTTGGATGAAGAGAATGTCAAGGGCATGAGCAGGAACCATATAGCGAAACACTTCGCCTACGTTCCGCAGAAGTACGAGGAAGAGCCTTTGACCGTATTTGATGCAATTCTGCTGGGCCGAAAGCCGTATATCAAATGGGAGGCCTCTTCCAACGACCTCCGCATCGTCGAGGCCATTCTCTACCGTCTGAATATCGAGCATCTGGCCCTGAGGCCGACGAATAGATTGAGCGGGGGAGAGATGCAAAAGGTCATCATTGCAAGGGCTTTGGCCCAGGAACCGGAGGTCCTCCTTCTGGATGAACCTACAAGCAATCTGGATTTGAAAAACCAACTCCAGGTTATGCAATTGGTGACCAAAGCCGTCCAAGAGCACAATATGGCGGCAATCGTTACCATGCATGATATTAACCTGGCTTTCCGATTTGTGGATGATTTTTTGATGCTCCGGGACGGTCGGGTTCATCTATTGGCTCCCAAGAAGGAGGTGACCGCCGCAGACATCGAGAAGGTCTTTGGAGTGAAAGTTCTTCTCGGCGAAGTGGATCAATATAAAATTGTAATACCAGTGGACGAAAATTTGTAAGGAGCTCGTAATGAAAACATTGAAAAATCCATTGACCGCTTTAACGGCCCTGATCTTGATCAGTTTGATGAGTGTAAGTCCTTGCGCGGCAGGAGAGACCATCACGATCACGGATATGACCGGTCGGCAGGTCTCCGTTCCCAAAGACCCGGACAGGATCATCTGTTTAGGAACAGGAACTCTTCGTTTGATTGTTTATCTGGAGAAGCAAAACAAAATAGTTGGAGTAGAAGATTTTGAAAAGCAGTTTCCTACGACACGGCCCTATTGGATTGCTCGTGGCAGTGAGCTAGCCCATCTTCCCTCCATCGGACCCGGCGGTCCGAGCGCCATCAACAAGGAACCGGACCTGGAAAAGGTTCTGGCCGCGAAACCGGACGCGATTTTCATTACGTATTTGGATCGCGACAAGGCCGAGACACTGCAAACAAAGATCGGCATCCCCGTTATCGTTCTAACCTATGGTCCATTCGGAACGTTCGACGAAAAGGTGTATGATTCCCTGCGTCTGTGTGGAACCATTCTTGATAAACAGGACAGGGCTGACGCGGTGATCCGTTTCGTCGAGAATTCTCGAAAAGATCTCCTGAAAAGAGTAGAGGGGTTTCCTGAAAGAATGAAACCCTCCGTGTATATTGGAGGCATAGGTTTCCGTGGCACACACGGCATCGAGAGCACGGAAACCGAATATGTTCCCTTTGAATGGGTCAGAGCCAACCACGCGGCCAAACAGGGTGGTCAGAAAGGGCACGTGTTCGTAGACAAGGAAAAAATACTGAGCTGGAACCCTGACATTATCTTTCTCGATAGCGGCGGCAACGATCTGATCCGTCGGGATTATGCAAAGAAGCCAACCTTCTATAATGGTCTGAAAGCATTTAAAAACAAGAAGGTATATCTGCTCTATGCCTTCAACTGGTATATGACCAATATAGAGACAGTAATCGTTGATGCCTACGCTGTGGGCAAAATTATTTATCCTGAAAACTTTAAAGATATTGAAATGAATAAAAAGGCCGATGAAATATATTCATATCTTCTTGGACGTTCGATCCATAAAGAAATGGAAAAAGCTCACGGAAAGATCGGGGAAACCCCCTCTTATCTGCGATAAAAAAAGGCAGGAAAGACAAAATACTTATTTTTTCGAATCAGTACGAAAATAAAACACTTTGGATGCCCGCCTGCGCGGGAATGACCTTGCTTATTTTCATGATTCGTGGTGCCCCACGGGGCATAAGGGTTTACTAGGATCATCCCCTGCCCTGTATATCCCTCCCCCTCGAGGGGGGAGGATTAGGGTGGGGGTGATTTTCATGCTTCGTGGCGCCTCTCGGAGCATGGGGGTGTCTTACGGTTTCATCAATCTTGACGGTCCCGTTAAAAGTTGTAAATCGCCCTCCCCCTCGAGGGGGGAGGGTTGGGGTGGGGGTGAAACATCTTGATTGTGCTAATCTTTTATTCACCCTCCCCTTAAT
>JAFGFY010000089.1 GCA_016930795.1 Deltaproteobacteria bacterium | reverse complement strand
TGGGTAAGGCCCCGCCCTTTGGGCGGGGCCATTTATTTCTTAGGAATCCAAAGTTCTTTACACGCTCCTCCTTGGGGGATATATTCCCAACCTGATATGGTTCTGAAAAGGCATACCTATAAAGTTTTATCCAATTTATGTTAAATTTAAACGATTTGAGCCATTAATATGACCGCAAACGCCCCTCAGAATCTTAAAAGGAGAACAAATCACATGGCAAACAAGCCCGAAAACTGGGCGGACATGAGCCCAAAACAGAAGCGCGCTCACCGGCTGGAGAATTTCAGAAGATCCGGTCAGAACGTTCAATTTATCAGTCCTGAAGCGGAAAAGAATTATGAAATTCGAGTCAAGAGACTTCTTGCTGTTTACAACCTTCAGAAACCTGACCGGGTTCCCTTGCATAATAATGCGGGTAGTCTGCCCCTGACCATGGCCGGCCTGAATGGGCACACGGCGTTCTACGAACCTCAGAAGGCCATTGATGCCTACATGAAATTCAACGAGACATATGGTCAGGAACTGGAAATGTTTTCCATGCCTATGGCCATGTCCGGAGAAGCACTGGACCTGCTGGATTACAAACTATACAAATGGCCTGGGCACGGTCTACCCAACGACGCATTTGGATGGCAGTTCATCGAGGGCGAATACATGACTGCCGATGAATATGACGATCTCATCCACGATCCTTCCGATTTCTGGTTGCGCAAATACCTCCCCCGCTGCTTCGGGGCACTTGAGGGATTCAGGATGTTCCAGCCTTTCACTAATATGACCGAGAATGTTCATGTCGGCCAATTCATGGCGCTGGCCATACCCCCTGTTCAGGAGATGCTCAAAACCCTGCTCAAGGTCGGTGAAATGTTTCAGGGGAACAGCGCCGACATGCTTCAGTACATGAACATGGGGGCATCCTGGGGATTCCCCGGAACGATGGGAGCCTTTTGCAAGGCCCCTTTCGATACCCTGGGCGATACCCTTCGAGGAACCACGAACATTATGAAAGACATGTTCCGTCGTCCGAACAAGCTTCTCGAGGCCCTTGACGTGATCGCCGATTTCACAATAGACAATGTCCTCAAATCCCCTATGATTGATAACGCTTTCATGGTCATGTACCCCCTGCACAAGGGAGCTGACGGATGGATGTCCCAGGAACAATTCGATAGATTCTACTGGCCGACTTTGAAAAAGGTCATGGATGCGTTTATCGAAGAAGGCCTGATACAGTACCTTTTCGCCGAGGGGGGCTACAACACCCGTCTCAAGTATGTCAACCAGTTTCCCCGCGGCTCCGTGCTGTGGTACTTCGACCGGACGGATATGAGAGAAGCCAAGCAAATTCTCGGCAAGGATTGCCCACTCATGGGCAATATTCCGTCTTCATTGATTGTCGCCGGTGAACCGGCGGACATAAAAGCATACTGTAAAAATCTCATTGAGGTCGCCGGCAAGGATGGCGGTTTCGTTATGTCTCCAGGTTGTTTCGCGGAGAACCCCAAGCTGGAGAACCTTCGGGCCATGGTGGAAGCCGTCAACGAGTACGGTTACTACTAAATGAAGAAAACCGAAACGAATTTTGGAGGGCTGGCGGAAAAGAGGACTGGACCCTTTATTTGGATAGGAAAAAGCGTTCATTGAAAAGGAATCCGTGGTGATATCGAGTCCCATAAACTTAAATCCGGAGGTTGATGATGAAAGCCTTAACACGTGATTTATCCATCTTTAGTGAATTTGAACTGGATCTTAAGCCGGTGGGTGTGAAGTTCCTGCTGTTCAAGCCGGAGGGGGTTGCCAAGCTTCAGAAAAAAATGTCCATTTGCGAGATGTTGAAGGAAGGTCAATCCGGCAAGCCTTTCTACGCGGAAGTGGACAACTTTACCTGCGTAGGGCCCCTTATTACGGGTATGGCGGAGACTGACCCTGTTTTTGAAAGCGGTCACATCGGTGAAGAACTGCATATTTTCGAAGAAGCCCGTGCCAACCGTCGTCTCTATCACTACATCACCAAGCTGGAACGGGACAGCGTCAGGTACGTCGCCTTCTCCCCACTCAAAAAGCTGACCTATGATCCGGATGTGTTGGTTCTAGCCTCAGATAACAGGCATTTGGAAATCATCCTGCGAGCCATGTGCTTTTCTACCGGCAAAATGTGGTCCAGTCTGGGGACACCGGTTATCGCGTGTTCATGGCTGTTAACATATCCTTACATAAGTGGTGAGGTTAATTTCGTCGTGACGGAGGTATCCCACGGCATGACCGCAAAGCAGGTATATCCTGCGGGGACGATTCTTATCTCAATTCCCTATGATAAACTCGGGCCGGTCATGGACGGGCTTCGGAAGATTGAATGGTATCCTTCCATGTTCACCGAGGGGAGAGAAGCCCACGACAAGAAATTCGTGGAGGCCGCCGAGTCTCTGCACAAGAGGCTGGAATCGCAGTAAAGATAAGAGTCGGCTTTTATCATAACCGCCGGCTTGAAGGTTTTTGAGTTATGTTTACAATCCATCGGGACATGGAAGTCCAGGGAATAAGTGCTTCATAAAAAAGCTATAGAAAGGTTCAACCCTCTTACACCGTTAAAATCATAACGGAGATGTAAGAGGTTCTTTCATGGTAAATACCCAAAGCTCTCATTACAGGTGGTATGTGCTGGGTCTTGCAACGCTGGCATACTTTTTCATTGCCGGCATATCCCGCATGTGCATGCCTGTACTCTTCAAGGAAATTTCAACCGACCTAGGGTTAAGCATGGTAGCCATAGGCGCGATATGGGGCATGGACCCACTCGCGGGCGTACTGATCGGTCTTCCCGGAGGATTGTTGGCTGACCGTTTTGGAGTGAAACGCGCAATGACTGCAATATGTATCATGGCAGGAATTTTTGGCGCTGTGAGGGGTTTGGCCTTCAACTTTGTTTCAATGGCCACCACAATGTTCCTGTTCGGTCTTATGGCCGCTACAATGCCAAGCGTTGTTCCCAAAGTCACCGCGGTATGGTTTCATGAAAAGGAACTGGGAATATCCAATGCCCTTTTGAACATCGTATGGGGTTTGGGGTCGATGATCTCTACTATGTTCAGCGCAACATTTCTGTCTCCCCTGTTGGGAGGCTGGAGGTATGTGGTGTTCATCTATGGCATACCCTGCATCCTGTTAGGTCTTTTGTGGCTGATCACAGGAAGAGAGCCGATCTTTGAGGATGGGATATCAAAGAGAGCATCCTCCATACCTTTTAGACAGTCCCTCTCCAGTGTGCTCAAAATCAAACCGGTATGGATCATAGGTCTCATCACACTGACCTTCTGGGGATCGAGCATGGGTATGATCGGCTATCTTCCTGTCTACCTGAGAGATATAGGATGGTCACCCCTCGCAGCGGACAGCGCGATAACCGTGCTTTCCGGTGTCAGCACCCTTGGTGCCATTCCAGTGGTCCTTATCGCGGAGAGGTTTGACAGCCGTAAAAAAGTCATGATGGTGTGTATCATGGTTATGACTTCGACCCTGGGGTTGCTTCCTTTCATCGCAGCTGCTGGTGTATGGATACTGCTTGTGTTAAACGGTTTCCTCCGTACCGGATTGTTTGCGCTTCTGAATGTAATGGTCCTGGAAAACGGGGAGGTAGGTGCAAGCTACAGCGGCACTGCGGTGGGGCTTGTTAGTACTTTCGGCATGATAGGAGCCTTTCTGGCCCCTCCCCTGGGAAACAGCCTTACCGCTTTTGGGCCTGGTCTGCCCTTTATCCTATGGGCTGTCCTCTCGGCAACGGGACTGCCCTTTTTCCTGTTACTCAGGGATGAATAGGCCTTTGACCATCATCTATTCGAGACTCTTTGAACCAATTGCTTTTACCACAATGCCCTACGGCCGCGCTTGGCTTGACATCAAAGGGGAACTTGAATAAGAAGAGTCTGAAACAACCAGTTTCTATCAAATCAAAGGGGAATGAAATGGGAAAAGAAACGCTTATTTCGGTACTCAGTCCTGAAGTTAAGAGGCAGAAACTGGCTCCGGATGAGCCGCCGCCTGATTTTCCCGGCCCGCCCGACACATTCAGCTTTGAGCCCACTTCAGCCGGCCTGGCAAAACGACTGGATACTCTGGAGAATAAGACGATCTACTTGGT
The DNA here is from genome assembly GCA_016930795.1 of Deltaproteobacteria bacterium. Classification (GTDB taxonomy): domain Bacteria; phylum Desulfobacterota; class DSM-4660; order Desulfatiglandales; family HGW-15; genus JAFGFY01. Next base: position 15,459 of record JAFGFY010000089.1, on the reverse strand, counting down.
CGATATCGGTTTTGGCGGCGGATATAGCTTCATGCTGGAAGTACAGAAATGGTTCGCCGATCACATGCCTTCAGTGAAAACTATCCCCAGGCGGAAACCGGGATTTGTGTTCTCTGATGACAATAATGAACTCTGGGATGAGATCAAAGAGAATGGTGATGGTGTGGTGCTTGGTGTAGCTGGTTGACCGGGCTGCATTTCAGCAGTTGCTGGAAGCGGTGTCAACCTGGAGCAGAACTACGGCATTCCCGTAGCACCCATTTCCGCTTATACCATGGAAACAGTAGCAAAGAGTGACCCAAAAGCCATGGCTTTACCCTTTATATACACCCCCAATCCCGTTATCGGCGTGTCTCCTGAAATCCTTCATAACAAATTCCTTGAAGGTCATGACCCTGAAACAGGAAGACCTGTCATCGATGAAATCATCGAAGTGTTGACCAAACCGCAGAAGAAAAAGCATCCAGAGCCCGTTCATCTGGCCGAATCTGAAACTTCTGAGTTGGTTTTAAAGCCGGATACAGAGGATAATCTGCGGCAATTCTTCTATGACAGGGGATGGACGGATGGACTGCCGATCATTCTGCCAACAGAAGAGCGTGTGGAAAGAATGCTGACGGGCACAAAACGTTCTCCCGATGAGGAAGTTGGTCTGGCTTATGATCATGACCATCATGAAATCATCACATACACGACGCGTGATGTCGCCGTTATCGCGGTGATGGCCGGAGCAAAGCCGGAATACCTTCCCGTGATACTTGCTATAGCTTCCATGGGACAATCATCCCTCACACCTTCAACCACGGCTTTTGGCAATATGCTTCTCGTGAACGGTCCAATCCGTCATGAACTCGGGATGAATTCAGGAATAGGGGCCTTTAGCCCGATCAATCAGGCCAACTCTGTTATCGGCAGAGCATGGACCCTGATGAGCATCTGTGGCGGATACGCTAAGGTCAAAAGAACACTATGGAGTTCACAAGGGTGTAATGAGCTCTACAACAATATGTGCGTTGCCGAGAACGAGGAGAGGAGCGTCTGGTCGCCTTTCCATGTTGATAAGGGTTATCAACCTGAGGAAAGTGTTGTCCATATTTTCAGGGGGTGGGCGGTGGTGAACAGTATCTGCTGCGCGGCTAATCGTCCCCTTGCCGAGGAATTGAGCCGTCAATTTGCGGCCATACCGCCGCTTAATTCAAGGGCTACTATCATCATGGATCCGCTCCTAGCTGCCCATCTAAAAGACAACGAGGGTTTCAGTACCAAAATGGATTACTGCCGCCATCTTTCAGAGAATATCAAGATGCCTGCCGGAGATTTCTGGAAAACCGACCATATTGATATGCTGGTGTCGCCTGAAGCTCATAAAGGGACGGAACCTTTTGCCTCATGGAAATCGTTGCCTGATGACGCGCTGATAGCCCCGTTTTTCATACCGGAAAATATTAACCTGATTGTTGTGGGTGGAGGGACAAGCCCTTTATGGAAGGCTTCTGAGTATGGCTATTCCGGCAGCGCTTTAATAGATGAATGGCGCTAGACCGTTTTAATCACTCTGGGTTCAATTCCCCGCTGCTTATGGCGTTGCTGTCCTTCCCGTTAAAGCGGGAATCTAGATGCCCCTTCGACGGTGCTCAGGATGGTGAGCATGTCGAACCACAGATAAGCCCTTTGTGCTTTCCGGAATGACGACTTGATAATAAAGAAGTCCAAATCATGGAATGAACGCAGCTTATCTCTCTTTCCACTCTCAACATTACCAAAAGTAATCTCCATGCAATCTTCTAGTCATCATCTTTATGGTATATAATACTTTCGGCCCGACAAATTTCAGCAGCCCTATCGCTATAACGGGTAATGATTTGGCTATCCTGGATGGCTTGAGCTACGCCTTTGATTATGATAACGCCACATTTGTCATCGTTGATGTTGAGCGGACAGAGTATCATGAAACATTTCCTATACCCCATCCATATATACGGTGATCCTTATGTCTGCATATTCTTTGATGTTTATCAGGTCGATTTCCCGGTGGAAGGCGTTACAACAACATATGATTCAGATGCTAACGCTGTGAATGTGGACCTCCCGATCACGATCCCAGCGGGGGCATGGTTTCGAATAGACAGCAGCGGTAGATCGTCGATCAATTTTTATGCCTGGGACATGGAAAACTCTGGCCAAACATCCGGATATGACTACTATTATCCAATGAATACTTATGTTGTACCAAAAGAACCAGGACGGGCTGCGGGGTTAGCGAGCGAATTATAATAATAGAAAGATCCTTACATTTGGAAGATTCCCCGCGGCAAGCCGCGGGGAGCTTCAATTTCTTCTCCCTGATATGGGAGATAGGGACGCCCTTGATTTGGCTAAATGTCTTACCTTCCTTTCCTCCTCTAAAGTGTATTAATACATCTCGTATAATGGAACGACATTCCTATACTGTTTGACCAGCGCATCCCAGTCGCGCGGGAGATTGATTTTCTTTGTGACGAAATGGTTCTTGATCCCGCCCACACTCTTGAGCAGACCTGTCCAGGCACCCGGCCCGCCGGCTACCAGGATCAATAGACTGTCCATATCAATCGCTGCCGGAGGTTGGGAGAGGACATCCCTACTCTTTTCTTCTCCCTGTCTTTGCAGGAAGGAATCTATGGGGAAGTCTGCTCCTGTTAAGAGGAATTCCTTGAGCCTTTTTTTGGTCCATCCTTCATTTGCCAGTATTTTTGCGTGTGATGGGATGACAATAAAGCAGGACATACTCCATGGGTTCATGCCCAGCATAGCCTTGGCAATGCCTTGAGCATCAGTCCCCTGTGGGACGGCCTGGGTATAGCTGTTTGGGAAAAAGACCGTCAGGGTGTTCTCTTCTTTCCGAAAGCCCCGTTCCACATGGAGCGGCTCCCATGGGCTCTCCTCTTCATTCTCACCGATAACAAGCGTATATTTTGAGGGATTGCCGATAACCCCCATGTCCTCGATGCCCTTGCGTGCTCCGCCTATATTCTTGACAATCAACCCCAAGGCCCTACCGATCGCGGCGTTGGCTATATCTCCGGGGCTGAGGGCGCCGGTGCCGTAATTGATACGAATCTGATCGCGTATCGGCCCGTTGATAGCTAGGAATGGCGCCCAGGAACCTGTACTGACCTCAAAGGTATCAAATCTGGTTTTTGGGTCTGCTAGAGCTTCGACTGCGGCTATGATAACCGGCATGTGTGTGGGAAGAGCTCCTGCCATGACGGCATTGACGGCGATTTTTTCGATTGTGGCTTTACCCTGCCTTGGAATCACCTTCGAGACGACATGATCCGCCGGCAAATCGCTGCCTTTCATCATCTCCTTAACCGCTTCTTCTGTGGGTGGAACAATAGGAAGGCCATCTCCCCAGCCTTTTCTGTAAAAGAAGCGGTTCACATCTTCATAACTGCCTTTGAAGGCAATCCTCGGAGGCGGTTTGGTTGACCCATCGGGTGATTTTTCATGGTCAGTCAACGGCCTGATCAAAGCATCTATGATGGCGGGCATCGCTTCCGATGTCCCGGCATGGATATCTTCCGGAACAGTGGATTCGCAGGCCACATTCAGCGGCAGGGTTCGGATCACGGGCATTCCTTTATTGGATGCCGCGGATTGCGCGTCCCTCACGAAACCTGGATTCGCCAGTAACACGACCGGCGTATCAAGTTCCTCGATTGACATGGCGTTATAGACGAGGAACTTGGTGCAGGAGCCTCAATCTCCTACCATGAGAATGACGGCATCATTTCCTTTAACCCATTTTTTGAATGCTTCACCGTTTTCAGTCTCTATCTCAATGACGTTCCACTGATCAGATTGATAAACATTAAACTTGGAGTCAGGGTATTTGGACTCCAGCTGTTCTTTTAGCGACAAAGCAATGGGTACGGCTGCGCGTTTATAGTTAGCGAACAGCCCGATTTTTTTACCTGATAGATCGTCCAGTCTTGGGGAAATCCCTCTAAGAGGCTTGGGATCTGCCTCCCCCCAGGGGTTGAGGACTTCGTACTGTATGTTCGGTGAATCCTCGGCAAATAGCCAACTCGACGGTGACAGTATGAGGGTTGTCAGAATGGCTGAGATGCCCAAGATCCAGAAGATACGGGATCCGTGCATAAAATCTACCTCCTTTCCGGGTAATTTAGGGTTTGGGATGATCATAGGGGTCTATAACCTATTCCCTATCCAGCATTTCTTTTTGATTCAATGGTTAACTCTTATATTTTAAAGTAAGTTAGATTTACCTAAAATCAAGAGCTTTGTCAATCACTCTATTTTACACAGGGAAACGCCTGATCCATACAAGGGGCTATCAGCCCTCGATGGTTTGGGAGAAATTCAATCCTTTGCCTGTCGAACTATCCGTCTTTACTTGACGAGATATACCCACAACGTCATGAGATCCTCTTTCACTTGACACACAAATTAAACCTCTCCTATACTCACACCTCAGATAGGAGATACTTGTCAACATCTGTTTCATTTTCCGGTTTCTGAGATGTGAAATCATATGCTGATTTCAGGTTGAAACATTCATTCAGTTAAGGAGGCGGAGTTATGATGAAGAGAATATGGTGTTTAGGCGTATTGATTATTTTTGTCTGCTTTTCGGCCTTTTTTTCATTTGCCGCAGAATACAATTTTGATGAAGCCGCGAAGCACATCGGTGAAAATGCGACAGTTTGCGGAAAGGTTGTTGATACCATGCCATATCAGGGAATGACCATTCTGGGTATGGGCGCGGGTGTAGCGGCGCAGGGCGCTGTGGGTATTGAAGTGCCTGATGCGATGAAGGACCAGTTGGACAAGGATCTGTATGTGGGTAAGACGATCTGTGTCACTGGAGAAATTCATTCAAACCCATCCGGTGGCGGGTCCATCGCCATAACAGATCCGGCACAGATCAAAGTAAAAGAATAGTCTGAAAACGGCAGGTCAGGTCTTCACAGGCTCCAGAGATCTCCAATCCGGTCCTTTGAAGACCTGATCAAATATTTTGACAGCTGATGTATAGCACTTTAGTTTGACCGTTGAATCAGAATCTTCAAAGGACAAGTATCTAAGAACTTTTCATACACCCTAATTCCCAAATAGCGTATCATTTGAGGTGGGCATTATTCGTGCCCATGATTAAACCATCCCAAAATTCCCGGTTCCATAACAAATGGTCCGATTTTCTAACATGGAGGGATATTGATGGAGACATCTCAGAAAGGAACAATCGATAAAATGCTCCTTGTAATGTGGATTATCTGGGCGGCCATGATGGGATCTCTGGTCATTTACATTGTCATCTGCAACCTGTTCGGGAATCAGATCCGACAACCAGTCGGACCGGATTTCCCTTTGGCGCTCTTACGCAACATCTTTTTTGGCGTAAGTATCGTTGCACTCATTGCTGCCCATTTTATCCGCAAGTTTATTTTGAGTAAACGATCCGATACTTCCGGGTCGGTATCACCATTTCAACCTTCACCACAGGGTCAAGTGAATATCTATGGGAAGTATTTATCCGCAATGATTATCTCCCTTGCGCTTTGCGAAAGCATTGGGGTTTATGGACTGGCGTTGTTTTTTTTAGGAAGCAGTTTTCAGACCCTGTATTCCTTTTTGCTCGTTTCTGCCGTGGGCATGTTCTATTATCGACCAAAAAGAGAAGAGATCGAGGCACTTTCACGCGCACATTGATTTTCTGAAATGGAATCGAAGTTCATCAACCTGTTTATCAGCGCGAAAGCCATGGCTCTCCCTGTTTTTCGCGAAAAAGGGGATGATTTAAGGAAGAATATTATTATCTAAGGAAGCCCCCCATTTAACTACGTTAGTATTCTGACATTTTGGTCTCTCCAAATCTCCAATAGATTACAAACTCCGCCACCTCCAGATTCTTATGGTAGATATTAACGACACCTGGTATCTGTCCTGCCTTCAGACTCGTGTTCGGTTCTTTTACCTCGCCCCTCAGTTATGGTTTCCTCTCGGATTAACCAATGAATAATCGGAATATCCGCAATGACGATCCTGTTTCTATCGGAAAATCCAGTTTGACATTTCGGGATTACCTCTAGTAGGCTCCCCTTCATTCCATAGAGCACGGTTGCTGCTGTCATTTGCCGTTGTCTATCATCTAATTAAAGGAGGAATGAGAGTGAAGAAATCAGTGGCATTGGCCATGATGTGGGTTGTGTCGTTTCTTGTCTTCGGCATATTAAGCCCATGTTGGGCGGGAATCAAGATGGAGATTAATGAACAGACCAGAGGGGAGATCGGAATCTGGATGCAGGACTGGTATCAATGGGTTGAGGAGGGAAAGATCAATGGGGATGGATACGAAGATCTGAACGATTTTATGATCCGCCGCGCCTACCTCTATCTAAACGGGGATGTCACGAAATATGTCAGTTTTTTCACTCACCTTGCCTCGGACAAGGTTGGGATGGAAACGCCAAGCGGCGGGACTTTGGACAGTTCCGGCATGGGGCTGGGAAGCGGGGTCGCCTGGCGGGATCTGTGGATGACCTTGAATCTGAGCGAGGCCTTTAAGATTCAGATGGGGCGGATGTATGTGCCCCTGACACGCAATTACGGCACAACCTCCACCAAATGCATGCTGACCGCGGATCTTCCCTTTTTGCAGGGAGGATCGCGAGGCGGAATCTTTTACGCGCAGAAAGTGGGGCGTGATGACGGGCTAACCATATGGGGCAATCCCTTTGACGGCCTCCTGCAGTATCGGTTGATGATCTCCGAAGGGGTTGAGGACAACGCCAAGAATCCGGAAGACAATCTCCGGATTGTGGGTCGGATCTCGTTAAGCCTCCTTGAGCCGGAGACGGGTTGGTTCAACATGGGAACCTATCTAGGAGAGAAAAAGGTCTTGAGCTTCGGCTTTGGCATGGACAGGCAAGAAGGTCTAACATTAGCCGGCAATGTGGACCAGGACAATACGGTCTGGACCGTTGACGCCTTTTTTGAACATTCGGTGGGAGAGGGATCGGTCACCCTGGAAGCGGCCTACATGGATATCGATAATTGCACCCAGGGTTCCTCGAATTTCTATCATGACCTGATAGCAGGCGATGATGCTCAGAATTGGTACGTTAACGCAGGATATCTTCTCTCCAAACCCATCGGCCCGGGCCGATTGCAACCCTACATCCGATACGAAACCGTGGATGTGGACAACAAGAACCCAACGGATTTTTTCAGCGGCGGTCTCAACTATTATCTCAAAGGACACAACTGCAAGCTGACGGCTGATTACATGCGCGTCAGTCCGGACCATCCTGACAAAGATGACAGGGGTATTTTCACGTTTCAGGTTACTGTAGGATTTTGATTACGGAATGACAAAACAAAGGAGGAGACAGATGGGTTCATTCAGGGACTTTTTTTCCACAACATGGGGTATCATCGGGGTTGGCGCCTTTATCGGATTGCTTGCCTCCCTACTCCAGAAGTGGGGTAATCCCGGGAATATGGGTATTTGCGTGGCCTGTTTTGAGCGGGATATTTCCGGGGCCATAGGGCTTCATCGCGCGGCCGTAGTCCAGTACATGCGGCCTGAGATTATCGGCTTTGTGCTTGGCTCCCTCTTAGCGGCTTATGCTTTCAAAGAATTTCGCCCAAGGGTCGGATCAGCACCCATTGTGAGATTTGTCCTCGGCGCCTTTGCCATGATCGGTGCCTTGGTTTTTCTAGGGTGCCCCTGGAGGGCGCTTTTGCGTCTCGCGGGCGGTGACGGAAACGCCATATTGGGCCTGGCCGGGCTGGCCTTTGGTATCTGGATCGGGACCCTATTCTTCAAAGGAGGGTACAACCTGGGGCGAACCGAAAAGACCTATACGTCTGTGGGATGGCTGCTTCCCCTTCTCATGATTGGATTTCTGATCCTGAGAGTCATCTTTCCGCCGGTCGAGGGAGAAAGCCAAAGCGGGGTGTTGTTTTACAGCCTCAAGGGTCCCGGCGCCATGCACGCGCCGTTGTATGTTTCCCTCGTCATCGGGCTGGTGATTGGTTTTGTGGCCCAGCGGAGTCGTTTCTGTACCATGGGCGCGCTGAGGGACCTGATCCTTTTTCGTCAGACCCATTTGTTTCTGGGGTTCCTCACCCTGGCCGTGGTCGCTTTTGTTACCAATCTGGTCCTGGGGCAATTTCATCCGGGATTTGCCGGTCAACCCGTGGCCCATACGATGCACGTCTGGAACTTCGGAGGCATGGTGTTGGCAGGGCTGGCCTTTGCCCTGGCAGGAGGATGCCCGGGTCGACAGCTTTTTCTTGCCGGTGAAGGGGACGGTGATGCCGCGGTCTTTGTCCTGGGGATGATTGTAGGCGCGGCCTTTGCCCATAATTTCGGCCTTGCGAGCTCACCAAACGGTGTCGGTCCCCATGGTATTGCTGCTGTCATCATCGGGCTTGTGGTTTGCCTTTTCATCGGTTTCACCATGAGAAGAAAGAGTGCATAAGGAGGTGTGATCATGAGTACAATTGTGGACGCGAGAGGACTGAGCTGCCCGCAGCCCGTCCTTATGACCCTGGAAGAGATCAAGAAGACGGGCAAAGGAGAGATCGAGATCTTGGTGGATACGGACACATCCAAGGAAAACGTCAGCCGCGCGGCCCAGAGCCGGAAATGGCAGGTGCAGGAAATTCTAGAACAAGGTGAGGGTTACCGAATAAGGATCAAGAGTGATTGAGAGTGAGCGTGGTCGCTTTTTTCAAAAAGAAAAGATCTCGTGGCTTGGTCGGAACCGGGAACCAGGACCGGGGGATACTGGTCTTTGAGAACACCAGCGAGGTCATCCAAGCGGAAAACGTCCTCAAGGCCAAGGGCTGGAATATTCGAGTTAAGGGGCCCCCGCCGGAAATAAGAAAAGGTTGCGACCTGGTCATCGAGTTTCCCCTCATCGAAGAGCTGAATATCCTGAGGACGCTTCAAGAGGTGAATGTGTCTCCCCTTCAGGTAGTCCCGGTCAATAGCCCATTGCTTCAGCCCGTGGACCTTTTCCAGACCAAGGATTTCGGCCGCTATCTCATGGTGAGGGCGGCCAATATGAAGCTGACCGTTGACAAGGAGACGCAAAAGATCGTCAATATCTCAGGCGGGGGATGCCCGGATGTCCCCTACCTCGCCCGGGAGATGGTGGGAAGACCCTTGATGAAGGCCCCCATCCCGAGGGAGATCGGGCATACTCTGTGCGGGTATGCCCTTCAACTGGCCTATGAGGAGATGAAACGCCTATGCTTGCCGTCGTAGGGACCATCCCTGAGGAGGATTTTCCACTGGTGACTGGAGAGGTCTGTCTCGACACAGACTCCATTCGTTTGGGTGACAGGCGGGTGTCGGTGAATCGCGGGACGCCGGCCCTCCTGGCCGCGGCCATAAGGACCGGAGAGGTCTTGGGCCTGCCTCTTCCTTACGCCTATCTGGTGGGGGATATCGGTCTTGGACACGGAAGCAGGCGAATATATGAGCATCTGGTCAGAGACCTTCCGGATTCCCGTTTCTCTGTGCTCACATTCCATTACCTTCAGCCGGATGTGGACTGGCATAACAAGGTCCTCTTTGCTGTGGAGGAAATGAATCCCCGGCCCATCCTGATCGCCGATGCGGGGTTCATGTACGCGGCCAAGATGAGCGGACAATCCAATGCATACGAGCTTTTCACGCCGGATGCGGGGGAGCTGGCCTTCCTGGCCGACGAAGAGGCCCCTCACCCTTTTTACACCCGTGGCTTTATCCTTCACGATGAAAATCGCGTACCTGATCTGATCACGCGGGCCTACGAACACAAGAACGCGGCCCGTTATCTCCTGGTCAAGGGTGGAGAGGATCACGTCGCCTCAAAGGAAGGAGTTCACGCCGTCATCGACCATCCGGTGAATGAAGCCCTGGAGGCCATGGGCGGCACAGGAGACAGCCTGACCGGCATTGTCTCGGCTCTCATCGCATCGGGTATGGAGACCCTGGAAGCGGCGATTCTGGCAGGCCGGATAAACAGGCTAGCCGGACACTTGGCAGACCCTAGCCCGGCATCCCAGGTGATAGAGGTGATCGCGCATATCCCCAGAGCCATGGAGGAGGTGCTGTCTAAAGTAGGATATAGGGATGACAAAATATCATCTGAAAAGGCTTCCCCCATCAACCCCGATATGACCATTGTGGACATACTATCCAGGTATCGGCAAACTGAGGCGGTTTTCAAGCAATATGATGAAAGGGCAGGCGTATGTCTTTGCTGTCAGGCGCTCTTTGATCCCCTGAAAGAGGTGGCACACCGGTATGGTCTAAATCTTGCGAAATTAATATCAGATCTCAAGGTTGCTGCTAAGGGTTAAAACAGTCCTTGTGAATATAGTCGGAGAAGCGAAGTCCCGACGGATTTTTCCACTTTTCGCTTGACACACAATGCGAGAGTCTCCTATACTCCCAACATCATAAGAGTTTTTTTATCAGGTAATCCGGATAATAAAGAGGAGTGTTATGCCGAACCGGCATAAAAAGCAATTGTCTGTGTTGACATCTCGAATGATGATGTCCCGGGCTTGCCTTGTCGCCGGTTCGGGAATCATGATGCAGTAGATCTCTGACTGACACATTGAGGAAGCAAGCCCAAGAGCACATTGTTGCACTTGGGCTTTTTTTATCCATTGAAGTGAGTATGAGATACAGGAGGACCTGCACATGTCGAAATCAAAAAAATCTAAGACCATCAAAGAGATCAATGAGAGAATCAAGGCAGGAAAAGCCGTTGTTGTTACGGCTGACGAGATGACGGATATTGTGAGACAGAGAGGGGCGGAAAAGGCGGCCAGAGAGATTGATGTGGTGACCACAGGCACTTTTGCTCCCATGTGCTCTTCGGGCGCCTTCATCAATTTCGGTCATACATCTCCCCGGATCAAATCCTATGAAGTCTGGTTGAACCATGTCTCTGCCTACGCGGGGATAGCGGCGGTTGATTTCTATATAGGAGCTACAAAGCCGGCTGAAGACGATCCTTTAAACAAGGTTCATCCCGGAGAGTTCAAATACGGAGGTGGTCATGTGATCCACGATCTGGTAGCCGGGGAGAAGGTTACTCTAAAAGTGACATCCTATGGGACTGATTGTTATCCAAGAAGAAAAATCAGGAAAGAGGTGAGGCTCTCCGATTTACCTGATGCAAGACTGTTAAACCCGAGAAACGCCTATCAGAACTACAACTGCGCTGTAAATATGTCTGCCAAGACTGTTTACACCTATATGGGTGTCTTGAAGCCGAATGCGGGAAACGCCAACTACTCGACATCCAGTCAATTGAGCCCCCTATTTAACGACCCATTCTTATTGACGGTCGGGTTGGGATCAAGGATCTTCCTTGGTGGTGCTCAAGGGTATGTCATAGGCCCGGGGACCCAGCATAATCCCAGAGTTGAAAGAGGATTGAACGGCGTTCCTTTAAGACAGGCGGGAACACTCATGGTTACAGGTAATCTGAAAGAGATGGATCCGAAATGGGTGGCTGGAGTCAGCCTTTTGGGCTATGGGTGTTCATTGGCGGTCGGGTTGGGAATCCCTATCCCCATATTGAATGAAGAAATCGCGCGTTACACAGGGGTTTCTGACGAAGAGCTTTTCACCCAACTCATCGACTATGGAAAGGATTTTCCGAAGGGCGGGGCAAAGAGCCTAGGGCAAGTGAGTTATGCGGAGCTGAAAAGCGGAACAATCCGGTTCAATGGCCGAGATGTTCCCACCGTACCCCTCTCTTCATATTCGAGGGCACTCGAAATCTCGAATATTCTCAAGTCATGGATCGAGAATGGCGATTTCTTGCTGAGCGAACCCCAAGCCATGTTGTCATAAGAAAGGATGTTAATCCATATGATCCTGAACTCCATTCCTAGCGGGCTGGTTGCAGGATCAACTCACCAAACCCTAACCTTCAAATCAGGTTTCTCTCCATGGAAAATCAGGGTTTTCCCGATAGACACAATCAACCTATCCCGGTATCCTGCTTATACTGGTTATCTATTATCAAACAAGAACTTCTGGGACAAACAGATCTGAAAACGACCATGATATATACGCATTGAACGAAAAAGATTTCTTGATATGTTGATATGATGGCTATCATGTTAATATCATGTCAAATATGACTATTCTTGAGGTTTTAGGGTTTTTTTTGTATGATGAGAAAAATACGGATTTTGGGGTCTAATCCGGCAGCCCCAATAAATATCTTATGTATCTCGGGCCTCTTTCAATTTTTGCCAAGCTTATTGGCGCGGCTTGTTATTTGAGCTGTGAGGGTAAATAAAAGTTTAAATCGAACTGAAGATGGTATAACTATGCCATTAAGTATTAAATATAACGAAGATGGCGGGATCATTGTAAGGGGAGAGGGCATAGTAAACGGTAATGATATAAAAGAAATCAACGATATAATTTATGGGTCCCCTGAAAGCATTGAGAAAATCGCATATCAACTCGGTGATTTTACGGAAGTTACAGATATTTCTATTTCAAACTCCGAAATAGAAGAACTCGCCATACAAGATAAAAAGGCAGCCGAAATCAATCCAAACATGTTTATCGCATTAGTAGGCACAAAGGATTTGATATTTGGCCTCTCCCGTATGTGGGAAGCATTTATATATGAATCACCGTTTGAAACCATGGTTTTTCGGAAAATGGAAGACGCGCAACAATGGATTAAGGAAAAACTGCAGAAAAAACCTGAAAAGGGGGACCTTAAAATATAATTTTCGTGACATTGTAACATGTTTGAGGCAGGGTGCGATTACGCCTAGAATAACCCGACTAGATAACCCCGACCTATTGCATCGTGTCATGATCAGAGGGATAGAACGCCGCGGGATCTTCAATGATGAAGAAGACCGTGAAAGCTTGATAGAACGGCTTTCTATGCTTCTTCCGAAAACCAAAACCCAATGCTATGCCTGGGTGTTCATGCCCACTCACGCCCATTTTCCGTACAGCAAACGAGAATGGTTATGTCTGATGATCACAACCATCAAATAGGCAATTACAACCGCGCCTTCGGGATTGGCGTTATGCTCAATGTCATTTTTGTTGCCGTTGAAGCAGGCTATGGAGTCGCGGCCGGATCCCTGGCGCTGATCGCAGACGCAGGTCACAATTTGAGTGATGTGCTCTGCCTATTGCTTGCTTGGGGTGCGAGTTTACTCGCTACAAAATCAGCGACAGAAAAACGGACATATGGTTTCCGTAAGGTAACCATAATGGCTTCTTTAGCCAATTCTATACTACTTCTTGTTGCGCTGGGCGGCATTACATGGGAAGCTATTGGTCGATTTTTATATCCAAAAGCAATTGAAGCGATGGTTGTTATCGTGGTCGCTGCCATTGGTGTCATTATAAATACGATCACAGCTTTGCTTTTTATATCAGGGCAGAAACAAGACTTGAATATTAAGGGGGCGTTTCTCCATATGATTTCCGATGCCGGTGTTTCACTTGGAGTTGTACTGGCGGGCATCATGATCATGTATACAGGTTGGTCGATGATCGACCCCATAATAAGCCTTCTCATAGTCATTGTTATTCTCTTTGGCACTTGGTTTTTACTTCGTGATTCGATAAATCTCGCCATAGATTCGGTTCCTAATCGTATTGATATAGGTGGAATAAAAAAATATTTGAATGAACTTGAAAACGTATGCCAGATACATGATCTGCATGTCTGGGCGATGAGCACAACAGAAGTTGCTCTGTCTGTGCATTTGGTTATGATAGGTGATTCTTTAAAAAATGAATTCCTGTCGAAACTCCAGAAAGAATTGAATGATCGTTTCGGAATAGAACATTGCACGATACAGATTGAAAAACAAGATGATGAATCCTGCGTGTTAAACAAAGACGTATGCATATAATGCGGCTAACATCCGTATCCATTCGGCAATTCCGCTGCGCTCCATTGCCAACGGGTTATGGGGAGTGAGTAGTCGCTTTTATAATTTGATGATAATCGTGATTGAAGCGGACATCAATGAAGGTGTTTTTTTAATGATATAGTTAGGAGGAGGAGATTATCATGGTAATAAATCAGATAAAACTCGTTTATTTTTCACCCACTGGAACCACCCGAAAAGTTTTAGAGAGTATTGCTAAAGGTATTGCTGTTGAAGATGTCGAGCATATTGATTTGACACTTCCAAGCGGAACTCAACGAAAAATTCCGCCCTTTTCAGATGAAGTCGTTATTATAGGCGCGCCCGTTTACGGTGGTCGTCTGCCAGCTGATGCAATCAGTCGATTTAAACAGCAAAAAGCAAGCAACACCTTAGCGGTTGTCATAGTCGTTTATGGGAACAGGGAGTTTGAAGACGCGTTGCTGGAATTGAAAAATCTTTCAGTAGGGTTAGGATTTTGTCCGATTGCTGGTGGCGCATTCATTGGCGAACACTCTTTCGCGACAGAGGACGTCCCCATCGCGAATGGGCGACCAGATAGCCTGGATGTTCAAAAGGCAATTGAATTTGGAGCAGAGATTAAGGAAAAAATCACAGCCTTGCAATCAGCTGATGCCGAAATGGATCTGGAAATTCCCGGCAGATTTCCATATGAAAGCAAAATGCATTCTATGGTTGTTTCACCGGTAACCAAAGAAGAGATATGCACCGTTTGTGGTACTTGCGCCAGTGTCTGTCCAACTGAAGCCATTTCAATTAATTCGAACGTGACAACGAAAGTCGAGCTATGCATTCGCTGTTGTGCTTGTATTAAGGCCTGTCCTACAGGTGCAAGGATTTGGGAAAACAGCAAAATGAAGGAGATCGCCGCCTGGTTGAATGAAAATTGCAAAACGCGGAAAGAACCCAGAATTTTTGGGATAGATGTATAAATCGCCATGATGTAAGGTCTCTTGTCTCTGCAACATATGCTCTAACTTGAGGCTCAAACGGACCGAAAGCCGTTGTCATTAACGGAATGCCATCAACAAAGAGGCCCGGGCTTTAAATGGGGCCATACCTAATAATACCGGCCGCTTAGATTGGTTATTCAATAAATCTTCATCATTTTGAGACTAAGGAGAACAGCCATGACGGCATTTAGAATATGGGTGATAGCGCTTACTTGTTTGGTTATCGGACTGACGGGATGCGCAAAAGAATATAGGTATATACCACCTACATCAGAGGCCGGATTACAGTGCGTGACGAAATGCCTCGCTGTGAAAGACGCTTGTCGCGACCGTGTATTGGAAAGCGCCAGGGTTGTGCAGCAGGAATGCGAAAGGCAATCAGCAGAGGAATATTTGGAATGTAAAATAAGAGCTGAAGAAGAATATAGTCAATGTCAAGACAAGGCGAAAGAGGAATATTACGCTTGTTTGAAGTACGCGAGCGACCGTTCATTATGCGAGGGAAAGAAATGTGAAGAAGAGCGTTGTTACAAGAGAACGT
>JAFGFY010000088.1 GCA_016930795.1 Deltaproteobacteria bacterium | reverse complement strand
ACTTACTCCATTCGGCCCGAGCTCATGGCCGAGGGCAGGGCCATGAGCCTGTCGAATGGCAGATGATGCCTTGATGGTGAATCAGGGTATCTTAAAAGCATTTGACAGGAGGGGAGGGAAAGAAGGGTCTAGAAAATAACTCATTTCTTACCGCGAATGCTGCTGAGGTGATAGGCCAGGTCATCAAGTTTTATGCTGAAGTCCACATTTTCCACGAGGCAACCCTCCGGTTGTCTCACCTGAAAGGCGGAGAAATTGAGAATCGCCCTGACACCGGCACGAATAAAGCTGTCTGCGGCAGCCTGTGCGTAGGCCGGCCCCGTGGTGATGACCCCTATTTCAAACCCCGATTCTTCTTTGGATGGACCGATGGAGGTCAACGGTTGAACGGTCAATCCGCTTGGAAGCCTTTTCCCAATCCTCTCGGGATTCGAATCAAAGGCGGCCACAAATTTATAGCCTCTCTTCAATAAATTGACGTTTTCCACCAAGGCCTTTCCCATATTGCCTACGCCGGCGATAGCCAATTTCCACTCACGGTCTGAAACCAAAATCTTTCTGATTTCGCTCAGAAGATCCCTGACATTGTATCCGATACCACGGACGCCGAATTCGCCAAAATAGGAAAGATCCTTTCGCACCTGAGCAGGATTCACATTGCATAGTGCAGCCAATCTTTCAGATGAAATGAGTTCTGTCTCCTGTTCAAGAAACTTTTCGAGAGGTCTCGAATACAAGGCAATACGCTCAATGGTGGCACCAGGTATTTTTGAATCCTTAGTCGTCATGTGCCTTTCCCTTAAGCAGTTCAATGCGAAAGACCATTTCTAGGTAACTCTTTCCTTACCCTGCAATACATAGAAATGATTGTGAATTCTTGCACATACCAGGTCAAAAAAGAAAGGGCCGAAGACATCCGGCCCTTCTCTTTTTAGGACACCTTAGCCTCCCAGATGCTGCATAAGCACTTCCAGATCCGGAAGCTTGAAGACCATGAGAAAACAGATCAGAAGGGCGTAGATACAAAGGGACTCAATCAGAGCCAGACCGATAATCATAGTGGTCATAATCTTACCACCTGCTTCGGGATTCCTGGCCGTTCCCTGTAGCGCACCGTTAATAGCATGACCCATACCAAGACCGGTCCCAAAAGCCGCGATCCCGATGCCAAGACCACAGGCAATGGCAATTCCAAAGTAGATCCACATACTCGCGGCCTTGGCCCCCCCATCATCCGCTAGAGCGACTGAGCCCATGGAAAATACCAGAGCCACTGCCAAAATGCTAATAACAACTCTTTTCGACATTTCATCCTCCTTCCGTTTGTTTGCCTTCTTCCAAGAACTATCACTATTAGACAGGCATCCAGCCCGTTGTTTGATCACTACAATATCCTCCGTAAAAAACCTTGACAACTAATGGGCCTCTTCCATGGCGCCGGCGAAATACACAATCGCGAGGAGCATAAACACAACAGCCTGTATAAAGCTAACCAGTATCCCCAAAAACAGGATGGGCAGAGGAACCAGATAGAGGCCCCAAAGGCCAAAAAGGACGCCCAAAATTTTCTCTTTGCCGAAGATATTTCCAAATAGCCGGACGGTCAAGGACATCACCCGAGCCAAATGTCCTATCCCTTCAATAATCAGCATGAGTGGAGCCAATGCCCAAACCGGTCCGAGAAAATGTTTGATATACTTAACACCATGAAACTTGATCCCTATAGCATGAGTCAACACAAAAGTGCACAGCGCCATGGACAAGGTCGTATTGATATTAGCGGTGGGAGAAAAGAAACCGGGAACAAGCCCTATCAGATTGCATAAAAAGATATAGAGGAAAATGGTGGCGATAAAGGGGAAAAAGGCCCGCCCTTCAGGACCTGTAATATCCACCATAAAATTTTCCAAGGTTTCGATGGTTATCTCCAGGAAATTCTGTCCCTTCTTTGGGAGCATTTGGATTCCCCCGGCTAGAAAGACGGCCCCCACTATCATTAGGATCATGATAAACCATGAATGGGTCACATGTTGCCAATCGTGGGCAAAATGTTCGAACCCTAGGGCAGCAAGGATTTCGGTTATAAAGTAATAATGGTGCTCCATCGTTAAATCGCTTCTCCCCTAACTGATCTCAAAGCTCTTTTGATGCCGAAACTCACGATGCTGATCACCACTGTGGAGAGTCCGAGGGCCAACCCCACGGGATCGATCCATTTACATCTGACTAACAAGGCGATTATGATCGCCAGTACTGAGAGTCGTAGAAAAAACTTGGCGACTACAAAAAAGCTTGTCGTCCTCACGGTCCCTTCAGACAGGAACCCACGGCGGATACTTCGCTGCAAGACGCAGAAATTGGCTATAACAATGAATCCCCCCAAGATGATCCCAAGAGTTAGAGATTGGCTCATGAAAAAGTAACTGATCAGGCTCATGAAAAGAAGAGTGAACCAGTTCAGCATTCTCAGATCAACAAATGTCTTATCCCAGTCCATCTCTTTTTCACTCGAAATACGTCTTACTTTTCTTGTGTATTCGATGGAGGTTTTTAAAAGCCGCTACTAGACCGAATCCAAAAAAGACCAGGAGTAACCATGGGCTTGTGTCCAGCCATTTGTCCAAATAGTAGCCTATTCCCGCCCCAATGGCGATGGCGAAGACCATGGACATCCCCACGGTACTGAGAAAACCCAAAGCCCTGATCGTCCTTTTGAGGTCCTCGCCCATGAATGAAACCCCCATTCAGGGTCCCGTCGGTCTAGTCCAAACGAGACCCTGTCTATCATATAATCTCCAGCAAAGTCAACAGAATTCCCCTGAAAGGACAGACCTAGAAACCCGAATTTCTGAAATAACATCCGAAAATGAACATGCCGTAAATTCACGCAAATTCAAATAGTTACTCTCATATCTCAAAGCGTCTTAAAGGCCTTTGACGCACACTCAATCGTCTTCAGGATGTCATTCTCATGGTGGGCGCTTGAGACGAAACAGGTCTCAAAAGCAGATGGCGCCAAGTATATTCCCTGACCCAGCATATTAACATAGTAACGTTTGAAGCGCGCCACATCACTGGCCTTGACCGTGGTGAAATCCGTCACGGGTCCCTTTGTGAAGAAAAGTGAACCCATGGAGCCTACGCGATTGACCACCACTTCAAGACCGGCTGCTTTCGCCTCATTTTCCAAGCCGCAAAAAAGCATCTCGCCCTTTTTCTCCAATTTCTGATAGATATCAGAACGTTGGAGGACCTTCAACGTGGCTAGCCCTGCGGCCATGGCCAGAGGATTGCCTGAGAGGGTCCCGGCCTGGTACACATCCCCTTCCGGAGCCATCCGGCACATAATCTCCTCTCTTCCTCCATAGGCCCCAACCGGCAAACCACCCCCGATAATTTTTCCCAGGCAAGTGAGATCAGGCGTGATCCCGTAGATCTCTTGAGCTCCTCCCGGTGCAACCCTGAACCCGCTTATCACTTCATCAAAGATGAGCAATGCCCCATTCTGGGAAGTCATCTCTCTTAGGCCTGCCAGAAATTCCTTCCGGGGCATCACAACCCCCATATTCCCGGGAATCGGTTCAACAATCACGGCCGCGATCTCTCCATCGAATGTCTCAAAGGCCCGGACTACGGCATTCGGATCGTTAAAGGGGAGTGAAATCGTGTGTACAGCCAGGGCAGCGGGCACGCCCGGGCAATCCGGAATGCCGAGGGTTGCCACCCCTGAGCCGGCTGACACCAATAGGCTGTCTGCATGGCCATGATAGCATCCTTCAAATTTGATGATCTTTTCCCGACCCGTATATCCGCGCGCAAGACGAATGGCGCTCATAGTGGCCTCTGTTCCGGAATTGACCATCCTGACCATTTCAATGGATGGAACTATCTTTGTGATGGTCTCAGCCATCTCCACTTCAAGCTCCGTTGGAGCGCCGTAACTGGTTCCTTTCGATATCCTCTCCTCCAAGGCCTTGATCACTTCGGGATGACCGTGTCCCAAAATCATCGGTCCCCACGAACAGACGTGATCAATATACTGCTTCCCATCAGCATCCCACAAATAGCACCCTTCCGCCCTGGCAATGAAAGGGGGAACAACACCCACCGCCTTCCCGGCCCTTACAGGGCTATTCACGCCTCCCGGTATCAGGCCCCTTGCCTTTTCAAATAGGGCCTTTGATTTTTCTCCCATATCTCTCACTCCTCACCCATTACCCTAAACCGTATACCGCGTTTTTAATAATACTGCATGCTCGTTTTCTTAAACTCCTTACGGCTAAAGAGCAGGGTATATTCCTTCACCCCTGTCTTTTGTGAGATCCGTTGAGCGATTTTGTGGCAGGCATCCTCGTTGTCCCCATGGACCATGGTATAGAGATTGTACTTCCAATCCCTCTGGGGCCTCCTTTGATAGCAGTGGGTCACCTCACGAAAACCAGACATCACCTTCCCCACCTCATCCACTCGCTCATCCGACACCAACCAGGCCACCATGGCATTGGCCCCGAAACCCGCTTCCTGATGATACAGCGTAGCCCCGAACCGTCTTATCACGCCTTCCTTTTTCAGTGACATCACCCTTTCCATGAATTCATCCTCGGCTATTCCCAGTTGATCGGCCATAACGGCAAAGGGCCTGGGATCGAGGGGCAGGTCTCCCTGAATAAGGGCAATGATCTTTTTGTCTAAATCATCCATCAGTGCCATGCGTTATCTTACTGCGTCTACGTCTTTCTTTTAGGCCACTTTAATGAATTCCAACCGGATCGCCTTGTGAACTTCGAAAGGCCAGAAGGACAATCCGAAGTCCATCCTTCTGACATCGGGACAATAAATGGTGTGATGGAACCTGAACCAAAACGGGGGGCGTAGCGATGGAAATGTAAGCCAATGATTTGCCCTGCTTATCCCACAGGTGAAAAAAAGCCTCTTTTAGTGTAGTCGAGGACCCTAGGAACTCATAGATGACAGGGCTTCAAACGATTTCAACACAGATGCGGACCCCAATCCAAAAGGTTTCCACAACTTACACCCAACAAGGCACAAATTCAAGAAAAATATCCGCCATTCGTTTTGTCATTCATGAGATCACAATGGTTACGTTCTTGTAACTACCCAAATAACTCCCAAAATCGAAGAAACGGATCCTTCCCTAGACTCTCGAAGAAGTTAATGCCTATCTGCATGGAGCCCCGCGAGTGATACCTTAGTCTTCTGTGAAGGCGGATGAACCCGCAGAGCCCCATATTATGAAAACCTCTCGCGACCAAAATCCACCATCTAATATGGATATATTCTTTCAAATCAAGTGGTTTGGACTTATCCCTGTTCACCAGCAAGGTATTAGATGTAAGGCGCCGAGGAGCGACAACTGAGGCGTATAGGTCATAAGCCGCAAGCCTGTCGAGAGCCTCAAGGTCGAACGAGAGGAGCGATCGCCTGTCCTCCGCAGTAGCCTGCTACGGAGGGTGGAAAGGCAACGCAGCCCTTCGACTTACTCAGGGCCATGAGCCTGTCGAATGGCAGATGATGCCTTGATGGTGAATCAGGGGCGATCCACCAACTTGAAAACATCCCTAGGATATTGTATAAAGCTGAATCAGCCGGTTCGCCTAAATTCGAAGAACTCGGTCCTAAGAGCGCCAGACATGACCATTTTTTCTTGGAATTAACATGAATTCTCACGAGAGAATCGCGGAAAGAAAGATCAAAGAAGCACTTGAAAAGGGGGACTTCGACAATCTCCCCGGCCGGGGAGAACCATTGATTCTCGAAGACGATAGCCGAATCCCGGAAGACCTTCGAATGGCCTACAAGGTGTTAAAGAACGCGAATTGTCTGCCTCCCGAGATCGAGCTCAGAAAAGAGATCAGACAAATGGAAGACCTACTGGAGACGATACCGGATGAAAAGGAAAAATATCATCATATCAAAAGAATCAATCTAAAGATAACCCAATTGAACATGATGGGTCACAAATCTCCTCTTCTTGAGAAAAATCAACTATACTATTCAAAGATCATCGACAAAACCGTCTGGAAATAGCAGAGATTGAGAGGAATGACCCGGCCACTCCTATGCCTTTTGCCTTGCGCCTTGTGCCCTGCGCCTTGTGCCTTTTACTCTATACCTTGCGCCTTACGCCTTTTACTCTATACCTTGCGCCTT
>JAFGFY010000087.1 GCA_016930795.1 Deltaproteobacteria bacterium | reverse complement strand
TGCGCCTTGTACCGCTTTGCTTGAAATTCTGCGGTTCGCTCTCAGTCCCCTCCCAGCATCTCTCTGGCATGGGCCATGGCCTGCTCAGTCACTCTTTTTCCTCCCAGCAGGCGCGCGATCTCTTTAACCCGCTCCTCTGAATCGACCTCCGAAATAAAGGTCTGGGTCCGGTTATCTTTGACCCTCTTTTTTACCAGAAAATGGGTCTGCCCCTTGATTGCGATCTGGGGAAGATGGGTGATGCACAAAAGTTGATGATAATCGGCCAAAGACTGCAGCTTTTCTCCCACCACCTCCGCCGTGGCCCCGCCAATCCCTGAGTCGACTTCATCAAATACCAGGGTTTCTATGGACCCGGTTCGGGCAAGGATGGTCTTCATGGCAAGCATGATTCGGGACAGCTCCCCGCCGGAGGCAATCCTGGAAAGGGGTTTCAGCTCCTCTCCGACATTGGGTGAAATCATGAACTCCACAACGTCATACCCGTCCGGCCTCATCCCCTCCATCCTCCTTCCCACGTCATCTGCCAGATCCAAGGGATTGGTCTGAAAACGGACCTCGAACCGGGTTCCTCGCATATCGAGAAGCTCCAGCTCCTTCTCCGCCAATCTCTCCAACTCTTTGCCTGTCCTTTTCCTCTTCTTAGACAACCTGCCGGCCTGGGAAAGGATGTCCTCTTCCATGTCTTTAAGTTTGACCCCTATTCTGTCCCGCTCTTCCTTTTTTCCATCCAGGTCTTCCATCATTGTGAAGAGTTTCTCCTTCAAAGCCATCACATCATCGAGAGACGGGCCGTATTTCCGTTTCAGCCTGTTTAAAAGCTGAATCCGCTCCTCCACCTCCTGCAAACGTAAGGGATCTATGGTCACGGTCTTCCGTAGATCCCTTAGCTCCAGGGCCGCCTCCTCCAACTCGACTTTTACAGAGACAAGGGTATCCCTTATGGGCCCGAGACGTTGGTCGGCCTCCGCGCCCTTTGCAAGGCCCTTGATGCAGTTGGAGATCTCTGATAGGACGGAATCCTTTTTTTCATATAGGCGTTGAAAGGATTCCGTGATGAGCTCCATGAGTTGCTTCCCGTATCGTAGCCGTTTCCTTTCCTCCTCCAGGAGGTCGTCCTCCCCTTGCCTGAGGGCAACCGCTTCGATCTCCTTCATCTGGAACCTTCTCAAATCCTGCCTCTCTTCACTTTCCCTGATTTCCCTCTCATGCCGACGAAGATCCTCTTTCAATGCCTGGTATTGACTGAAGGAGTCGGTCAGCTTCATGCGTTCCTTGCTCAGACCTCCAAACTCATCCAGCAAAGAAAGATGATTATCCGGTCTCAGGAGCATCTGGTGTTCGTGCTGTCCTGATATGCTGATCAACATGGCCCCAACCCTGGACAGCATCTGTAGGGTCGTCGTTGAGCCATTGATCATGATCCTGTTTCTGCCTTCCCGGGAAATCGTCCTCTTGATTAATAGCTCTCCGTCAAAGGGGAGATCAAACTGGGATGCCAACTCCCTAATCGCCGAATGCTCGGGAAGCCTGAAGAGGGCCTCTACTCGGGCCTCATGAGATCCGCTCCGAATGAGATCGGCGGATGCCCTTCCTCCCAGGATTAGATTGACCGCATTGATAATAATGGACTTTCCCGCTCCGGTCTCTCCGGTCAGGATATTGAGCCCGGGCGTAAAAAGGATCTCCAGGTAGTTGATGATCGCAAAATCGGAAATGGTTAGTTGGGCAAGCACGATAATTAACGATGATTCTTCTCCTCATCAGCCCACCCTATACCCCCTTAAGCGGGACACGGAATAATAGTTGCGAGAAAGGGGCTGAAGATTCAAGGATTCGAGGGTCCCCCGAGTAAATTAACGGGATCTTCACAAGTGAAAAATACTCTTACAATAAGTCATTGATTTGTCAAGCTAGCTTTACGGCTGAAGTCTTAGGAATGACAGGGGAGTTACCCTAGTGTCTCGCATCACGGATTCGCAGCTCAAGAAATGTCACATTACATATCGCGAAACAACCCTGAATATCACCAAAAAAGCTGAATATTTGGTATCAGAAATTACAGTACGAACACTAGATTGGTAGCTGTTTTTCTAGTTCGCCATTAAGAGACAACAGGACAGGGTCAAAATGGGAAAACCAGACTTCACATAGGCTGCCAAGTCACCCTGAGGACTTCCTGGTAGGTCGTCTCCCCATCCATAAGCTTTTTGATGGCATTTTCTCGAAGGGTGATCATCCCTTCTTTCTTGGCCGTATCCAGAATGGCCTCCACGTCGGATTCCGGCGTGATGGACTTTTTGATCGATTCCGTCACTGGAAGGACTTCATAGACACCGCTTCTACCCAAATACCCCGTTCCCCGGCATTTCATACACCCTTTTCCCACATGGAGTTCCACGGGACCTTTTCGGTTCAGATCCAGGCCCAGGGAAGCCAGTTCTCCGCTATCCATCTCAAAGGGTTCTTTGCAGTAGGGGCAGATCTTTCTGACAAGACGCTGCGCCAGGACGCCTATAACGGTCGCCTGCAGGAGAAACGCGGGGGTCCCCAAATCCAGGAGACGGGTGATGGAGGATGGGGCGTCGTTAGTGTGCAGGGTAGAGAGAACGAGGTGTCCGGTCAGGGCCGCCTGAACGGCGTTTTCAGCGGTCTCCAAATCTCTCATCTCCCCGATCATGATAATGTCCGGGTCTTGTCTCAGGATGTGCCTCAGGATGGACCCGAAGGTAATCCCCACCACGGGCTGTACGGCGATCTGGTTAAAAGCCTCGTGAATCATCTCTATGGGGTCCTCTACAGTCGTGATGTTGATGTCGGGAGACGCAAGGGCCCTCAGTGTAGAATAAAGGGTAGTGGATTTACCACTCCCCGTGGGCCCACAGACCAGAATGATCCCATGAGGCATATGGATAAATTGCTGATACCGGATGAGGTCCATAGGCGTGAATCCCAGGCTGTCCAAATCCTGAAACAGGACATCCGGATTCATGATCCTCAGGACCATTTTTTCACCAAAGGCCACAGGGATGGAGGAAACCCGGACCTCTGCCTCTGTCCCACCCTTTTCCATCTTGATCCGCCCGTCCTGGGGCCTTCTCTTCTCGGCCATGTCCAGTCGGGATATGGTCTTTATTCGGCTGACGATGGCCGAGTGTACGTTCTTGGGAAGCTCATAGATCCCATGCAAGACTCCGTCTATTCGCAGTCTCACAACGCTCTTGTCCCTCTTGGGTTCAATATGCACATCACTGGCTCTCTGGTCAAAGGCGTAACTGAGTAAGTGATCCACGGCATTGACAATATGCTGGTCCGTGGAGGGGAGTTCATCATCCGCTCGAAGGCGGACAAACTGCTCCAGATTACCCAGATCGATAGTAGGGATCCCAAATTGATTCTCGGCCGCCACAATAGATCGTTTAAAACCAAAAAACTCGTTGATGAGTTTGGTGATATCCGTCTTGGTACTCACCACGCATTTCACCTTTAGTTTGCTCACTTGAGCGATATCCTGAATCACCTCCTCATTAAAGGGATCGGGGGTGGCCACAGTCAGGAATCCGTCTTCAATGGCAATGGGCAGCACAAGGTGTTTGATGGCAAAACGGTGGGGGATGGTGGTGGTTACCAGGTTGAGATCCATTTTCAAGGGATCGATCTTCTTGTAGGGGACTTTCCAAGCCTTGGCCAGACTCTGAAAAATGGTTTCTTCATCCAAGGGCTTGGAGGGATCATCCGCCCGTCTCAATTCCATGGCGGTAATCACGTCCACGATATTAATGGGGTTGATAATCCGAGCTTTTGATGAGGTAGAAGCCTGTCTCACAGCCCGAAGCTGTTCCAGCTTTCTTTTGATATTTCGCTTCTTGTTGAAGATGTCCTTCTGCTGATCCTCTGTAATAAGACCCAGCTTTGACAGGACCATGAGGACATGTTCTTCGGATAAGCCTTTCTTTAATTCTCTCGGCATTCTAGGGCGGTTCCTATAGGTTCCGGGTTTTGGGTTCCGGGTTCCAGGTTAATTCGTGAATTCTGAATCTTTTACCCTTTTAACCTTTGATGAACTCGCGGGAATGACGAAAAGGCGCCGAAACAGACTTCTTACGAATGCGTTAACCTTTGAACCCTGAACCCTAATAACTTCAATAGTATATATTATGACTCAATCCGCCCCAATATGGCAATAAAAATCTTTTTTGAGCATCTT
>JAFGFY010000086.1 GCA_016930795.1 Deltaproteobacteria bacterium | reverse complement strand
TGCGGTCTGCGGTATAAGGTGTATGGTCTAAGGTATACGGTGTACGGCGCAAGGCGCATGGCGCACGGCCATGCTCAAAGGTCGAAACCGTATATCGGTAAAGATTAGGCAGGTTTTATCACTCGGTTGTCAATCAATCTCGTCTTTCCCACTTTGACGGCCAATGCCACGAGGGCCTCTTTTTTGAGGATTTCCAGGTCTTCCAGGGTGTGAGGGTCGCATATCGTGATATAGTCCACGGCCGTGTGGGGATGCCTGAGGATGAACGCCTCTATGGCTCCTCTTATCTTGAGAACCTCTCGCTCACCCTGATGACAGAGGTCCTCGGACAAATCAAGGGACTTGTTCAGAGAGAGGGCAGATGCCCTCTCGTCCGCGTTGAGATAGCTATTCCTTGAACTCATAGCCAGGCCGTCAGGTTCTCTGAAGGTAGGCACACCCACAATACGGATGTCCATGTCAAGATCCTTGACCATACGACGGATGACGGTCAATTGCTGGTGGTCTTTTTCCCCGAATATGGCTATATGAGGTTTGGCTATATTGAAAAGTTTGGCCACTACAGTGGTTACGCCGTCAAAGTGCCCGGGTCTCGAAAGGCCACAGAGGTGTTTTGTGACCTTTTCGACCATGATCTTGGTCTGGTAGCCGTTGGGGTACATCTCATTCACGGACGGAGCAAAGACCAAATCAACATTTCGCCCTTCCGCTTTTGCCAGGTCTGATTCCATGTCACGGGGATAGGATTCAAAATCTTCATGAGGTCCGAACTGCGTGGGATTCACAAAGATACTGACCACCACGATGTCGGAGATTTCTCGGCCTACTCTCATCAACTCAAGGTGCCCTTCGTGAAAGAATCCCATGGTCGGGACGAAGGCGATACGCTTTCCTGACAGCCTCAAATTTTCACATTTTTCCTGCATGACAGTGATGGTATTCACGACTTCCATCATTCAATCCATAGAACTCATGGGCACGTAATACTGAATGCCTGACTTCATTCTTCTGATCCGTTCCACCAGATCTTCAAAATCTTCAGCAATATGGACAAAGTCGATCTTGGAGGCATTAATAATCAACAGGGGAGAAGCCGAGTAGTGAAAGAAGTATTCGTTGAACGCCTGATTGATGCTTTCCAGATATTTGAAATTGATGTTTCGTTCATATTTTCTATCTCGCTTCCTTATCCTCTCCATCAATACATCTGTCGTGGCTTGGAGGAAAATGGTCAGATCAGGCGGCACAATCCTTCTTTTTAGGAGATGGAACAATTGTTCATAGAGCCAGAACTCACTATCATCCAGATTTACCCTCGCAAAGATCATGTCCTTTTCAAAGAGATAATCTGAAATAACAGTCCGTTTGAAGAGGCCCATCTGCCCTATTCGGGTGGATTGCTGATAACGCTTGAGAAGAAAGAAGATCTGTGTCTGGAAGCCGTACTTTTTGGGGTTCTGATAGAACTTGAGCAAGAAGGGATTCTCTTCTGTGTCTTCGATTAACGTCTCTGCATTCATCTCCTCAGCGAGCTTCAACGCCAGGCTGGTTTTTCCAACCCCCAGGGGTCCTTCAATGACAATGTAGTTATGCATGGTCTTTATTGTCTAACTGGACGAGATATTCCCTTGCCCATCCGAGAATCCCTTAGCTTTGGCCAAGGTGATTTTCAAATAGCATTGGACTTGGGCTTTGTCAAGAAACGGCTTTAAGAGCGGATGACAGTCGCAGAAAATCACCGATTGTAAGGGTTTCGGCCCTTCTTTTCGGGTCCATATCACATTTTTCCAATGCCGACAGGATCTCCTCACGACTGCAAGACACAAAGGAATTTTTAAGAGAATTGATTAGGGTCTTACGTCTTTGGGCAAAGGCCCCTTTAACAACCCTTCTGAAATGGACGTCATCCTCGGTTCGTTCGGGATAAGGCCGCTGAAAATCCATTTCCAGGACCATGGAATCTACTTTTGGTCGCGGACGAAAGGCCTCCTTTGGCACATGAAGGAGTGGAGCAACGTGGGCATGATACTGAATGAAGACCGTCATGGCCCCGAAAGCCTTGGTGCCGGGGTTGGCAATCAGCCTGCCAGCCAATTCAGACTGAAGCATGAGCACAGCTCGATTCACCATCTGCCGGTTTTCAACGAGTTTTTCAAGAATTGGAGAAGAAATATTATAGGGGAGATTGCCGATCACTACGAAGTTTCCTTCGTGGAGAGACGGGACGCGGTTGAAATCGAGTTTGAGGATGTCTTCATTGATGAGAAAAACATTGTCAATCTTTTCGTCAGACAGCCTCTTGTTGAGGATATCAGCCAAACGCGAATCCTTTTCAACTGCAATAATATGATAAACTTCTCTTGCCAGAAGAAGGGTAAGGGCACCCAAACCGGGACCAATTTCCAAGACTCGATCCGTTGGATCAAATCGGGCCTTATTAATTATTTCCTGAACAATTCCAATGTCCTTTAGAAAATGCTGTCCCAGACTTTTCTTTGGCCGAAATTCGTGATTATTTTTCATGTGCGTGGTTTTCGCGTGACCTCGCGGTCTCTCCTTTTCTGACGCCAGCGCCTAACAAATCGGAAAAATCTTAACGAAATTAAATAGGAGGGAAGGGCGGCAACAAGACCCATGATGAACCCTCCTAAAAGAAAGGAGGCGATGATGGTTGTTCCCGCGCCCGCGATCTCCCCAATGAGATGCAAGTATCCTTCCGCATTTTGAAACGGGTCTATGACGGAGGAGATAATCCCATTCTCCCTTGGGACCCCAATAATCGATGCCCCTAATTTATAGTTGCAAAGGTATATGAGATACCAATTCAGGGGGTTTGTGACCCATGTGCCCAGAGCCGCCGTGATCTTGCTTCCCCGAAAAAAAAGAGCCAAAACAATGGCCAGGGCTATCTGGAAAGGAATAATGGGCATCATCCCTGAGAAAACGCCAAGGGCCGTGCCTATGGCGAGTTCATGGGGTTCCCCTCTGATTCGAGCAAGTCTTAAATAATAATACTTTATCCGTCTACTGAACACCATGATTGGTTAACCTATCGGACTGCAAACGATCAACGGGACGATAGCGAATCATTTCAAAGAAGATTTTTTCGGACTCTTGACTCGGCAGGAGAGGGCTTCCTTCTTCTACCGTCTGAAATGAAGAATCCCGGCCATTTAGAGTCTCCAGCCCTTAACGGGCGTATGAGGACCGGGGTATCCACTCGCTCATCATATCTATCGATTGTAGAGATTTTGAGGGGTTAAATCAATAGCAAGTGTCGTATCTCAGAAATAGCTTTCATGATTTAGCAGGTTCTATACCCCCCTTTAAATCTGAATAGTGGGCACTTAATATTCAAGATAGTTCTGAGATATGACACTGCATGGACCGAGAACAGAAGAAACTCAAGTGTTTTGAGGCGTGATGGAGAGATAACCCTGTATGGGGAATTTTGACCTTACATCCATAGAAAGGCTCGCCCGTTCACCATGAATCATACGATGATATCCTGACGCGGCAATCATGGCGCCATTGTCTGTGCAATAGGCCGGCCGTGGATAATAGACCTCCACGCCTCTTTCCGAAGCAATATCTCGCAGTCTCTCGCGTAGTCTCTTGTTACAGGCAACACCGCCTGCCAGAACGATCGAGGCTACACCTGTCTTATCACTTGCCATCATGAACTTATGGACCAGAACATCTATGACAGCTTCTTGGAAGGAGGCGGCGATATCGGCGACTTTGACTGCTCCTTTGCCCTCTTCCTCTTCACGCCATTTACTGACATAAAGGGCCACAGAGGTTTTCAAGCCGCTGAAGCTGAAATCAAGGGACTCAGGGGACAGATAGGCTCGCGGAAAGGGAATCTTGTCACCTTGCCCTGTTTGAGACAGTCTTTCCATGACCGCGCCGCCGGGATAGCCCAGATCGAGGATCTTTGCCACCTTGTCAAAGGCCTCGCCCGCCGCGTCGTCAAGAGTCTGACCCAATAACGTATAGTTTCCAAAATCCTTTACATGATAGAGGCTTGTATGCCCTCCGGAGACAGTAAGAGCTATAAAGGGAAATCGGGGGGGCTTCTCCTCCAAAAAGATGGAGAGGATATGTCCCTCAAGGTGATTAACACCGATCATAGGAATATGGTTCACATAGGCAAAACCTTTGGCATAATAGAGTCCCACAAGAAGAGAGCCGATCAGTCCCGGTCCTACGGTTACAGCGATACCGTGCAGATCTCTCACTTTGAGACCCGCAGCGGAAAGGGCCTCTTGAACCACAGGAACTATATTCCGGATGTGTTCTCTGGAGGCGAGTTCAGGGACTACGCCCCCATAAGGGTGATGGACTTTGATCTGTGAATTGACGGCGTTCGACAGCACATGGTACCCGTCTGATACCACCGCGGCCGATGTATCATCACAAGAAGTATCTATTCCTAAAATATTCATTATAAAACAACGTAGGGCCTGATCCTTTCGTATAGTTTAGGCCCAATGCCTTTTACGGACAACACATCATTTACACGCTGGAAGCCGCCTCGTTTAGAACGTTCCTGAACAATGGCCTTTGCCAATCCCGGGCCGATTCCGGGAATGGCTGTGAGCCCTGTTTCTGATTCCTTATTCAACGAAATGGGTATCCCGAGAGTCATCTTATAGAAGGCCGACATCTCACTGATAACAAAACGGGTGTCAAGGGCCTCTTGGCATACTGTGACCACCTTCCCCGTTGACAAAGGACCTTCTACAGACGTTTGAGGAGAGGCCATGTCAACGTTCGGGACTCCTGCCTTCTTCATGAGCTCCATAATATCGGGGGGATAGTCAAACCTGTATACACCGGGGGATTCCACATCCCCCGCGACCTCAATGAAGAAATCACCCTTGCTGGAAGCCCTGGGAGGTCTTGAATGAGTGAGAGTAGTATTCAGATAATAGAGGATTAAGAGAAAGGACAATAAGACCAGAAAGCCGGTTGTCCTGTCATTGATCTCCAGATTCATCTTGATCCAAACCAAAGGCCTTATGCAACACCCGAACAGCCAACTCCGTATATTTTTCCTCTATCACACACGAGACCTTGATCTCAGAGGTACTGATCATGAGGATGTTGATATTCTCGCGGGAAAGGGTATCAAACATCTTCTGGGCTACGCCCGCGTGAGTCCTCATGCCTACACCCACGATAGAGACCTTGGCAATATCTTCATCACCCAGGACCTTTTCAGCATTCACTTCTTTTGCCACTTTGCTAACCAGTTTCATCGTTCTATGGAATTCAGGTTTGGGAACGGTAAAGGTCATGTCTGTTAAGCCGTCTTCGCTGGTGTTTTGAATAATCATGTCGACTACAATGCCGGCTTCCGATATGGGCCCAAAGAGTAGGGCGGCGATCCCCGGTCTATCGGGGACCCTTCTCAGGGTTATCCGAGCCTCATTCTTATTGTACGCCACACCGGACACCAATACCTTTTCCATATCCTTTTTCTCGCCAATCACCATGGTGCCTTGCTCCTTTCCAAAGGACGTCCTTACATGAATAGGCACATCGAATTTCATGGCAAACTCGACAGCCCTGATCTCCAATACCTTTGCACCCATACTCGCCATCTCCAGCATTTCCTCATAGGAGATGAATTCCATTTTTTTTGCCTTGGGACATACATTAGGATCTGTCGTATAAACACCGTCTACATCGGTGAAGATTTCACAGACATCCGCCTTCAAGGCGGCGGCAAGGGCAACGGCCGTGGTATCGGAGCCTCCTCGTCCCAGCGTCGTGATGTTGTTCTGTTCATCCAGTCCTTGAAATCCGGCGACAGCCACGATTCTGTCATTTTGGATCTCTTCGATGATTCGATGAGTATCGATTTCATGTATCCGGGCCTTTCCGTACAAATGATCCGTGTAGATCCCAACTTGAAAACCAAGTAATGAACGGGCCTCGTAGCCCATGGATTGCAGAGTGATGGCAAAGAGAGCCACACTCACCTGCTCTCCGGTAGAAAGCAGGACATCCATCTCTCTCAGATCGGGATCTTGGGTCACCTCATGGGCCAACGCGATAAGGCTGTCGGTTTGCCCGGCCATAGCCGATAAAACGACCACCATCCGATGGCCCTGTTGGGCATATTCAATGACTCTCTTGGCGACATTCCTTATCTTTTCAATACTGCCGACAGATGTACCTCCATACTTTTGCACAATGAGTGACATGTTTAATCCTTATCCTGTTCAAAGCTTCGAATAATCTCCAAAGCTCGGGGATCCTGCCCTGAGATGGAGATCTCGCGTTGATGATCATCTATGATGACCAATTTAACTGTGATTGTCCCTTCCGGTAAAATCTCCGGCCATCGATCCGCCCATTCTATGGAAGCAATACTTTCATCGTTCAAGTACTCTTCAAGCCCTATGGACTGAACATCGGAAAGACGATCCAGACGGTAGAGATCCATGTGAAAGAAAGGGCATTTCCCTTCATATTCATTCACCAGGGTAAAAGAGGGACTGGTTACCACCATATCGGCATGCACACCGAGCCCAAGGGCAAGGCCTTTGGCAAACCAAGTCTTGCCGCTTCCCAATTCTCCGACGAGCCCGACGACATCTCCCTTTGATAAAACGCTTCCAAGCCTCCTACCAAGCCAAATGGTTTCCTGATCGGAGACGGTGACAAAGGTGACGGACGCCATGTTCGAGACCTTATAGGGGGTGATATAGATCCGCGTGGGGAGGCGGATTCTGCAACGGCCATTCTCCGAGGGCGAGGGCGTGCATCAACTCGGGGAAGACGTCTGGCAACTCACCAGCCAATAGGCCGGTTTGCCCCATGTCCTCCGATAAATAATCGGCAGCCAACCCGTGCAGATAAGCTGCCGTGATACCCGACTCCTTCATAGGCCAACGCCTGGCTAAGAACCCTCCGAGCAGACCAGTCAGGACGTCGCCTGAGCCTCCACTAGAGAGAGCGGGATTCCCCGTGGGGTTCACATATAATGTGCCGCCGGGCTCTGCGATCAGGGTTCTAGCCCCCTTTAAGATTAAATGGCATCCATACTCTTCCACAAACCGTTGAGCGGTCCCCACACGATCATCCTGTATATCTGATATTTTCAGGCCGGTCAATCGCCCCATTTCACCGGGGTGTGGAGTCAGTATGACCCCTCCTTTACATTTGGTCAAGGCCTTGATGTCTTCAGACAGGGCATTGAGCCCATCGGCGTCAATAACCATGGGCACCCGACATGTTTTCACGATTTTTCTCACCAGGGCCATGGTCTCCGGATGGGTAGATAAACCCGGCCCGAGTGCTAGAGCGGTCTTCCCTTCCATGAGCATGTTGATTTCCTTTTCGGCCTTAAGGGAAAGACTGCCCTCAGGGGTTTCCGGCAATGGGACCGTCATGGCCTCCGTTAGTTTGCCTTCAAGGATCGAGTTGAGCGTCTTGGGCACACCTAGGGTGACTAATCCCGCACCGGCCCTAAGCGCTCCGAGCGCGGTAAGGGTTGCGGCACCTGTCTTACCCGTCGATCCGGCCAGTACCAAAAGATGCCCCCTGCTTCCTTTGTGAATATCCTGTCCTTCTGTGTGAAACAGAAAATGAAAATCATCCGGTTCTGAAATCCTTGTGCTTTCGGGAAACTGCCGGCTAATAGACTCCGGTATTCCGATATCGACTCTTGCCAGCCGGCCAACGAGCCCCGCGCCGGGAAAAATCAGTTGGCCTATTTTGGGAAACCCGAAGGTGACCGTAAGGTCCGCCTTCATGGCCGCTCCCATGATCTGTCCCGTATCAGCATTGAGCCCTGAAGGGATATCAATGGACATGACAGGCTTGTCCAGTAAGTTGACCTCTTCAATTACTTTTCGATAAAAGCCCCTGACAGGGGAATTGAGACCGGTCCCCAAAATACCGTCTATGATCGCATCGCAGGCTTTCACCATTCGACGCCCTTTGAACCATTTTTTAGGATCCGGAATCTCCAGAATTTCTATGTCCATATGTTGTATAACATCCAGGTTGATTCGGGCATCTCCGGAGATTGTCTTCAATTCTGAAAGGACTATCACCGTGACGGCGACTCCAGCCTCCTTGATATATCTCGCCATCACATATCCATCCCCTCCGTTGTTCCCGCGGCCGCATAAGATGACCACGTGATCATCTTTTGAAGGTTTGAAATGATCCAAAAAGATCCTGGTGGCACCCCGTGCGGCATTTTCCATTAGGACTGCGCCAGGTATGCCCAGTTCATGGATCGTTAAACGATCCATCTCTCGCATTTCAAATGACTTGACCAGTCTCATCACTTTTCTCCAGAACCACCATGGCTATTCCATAGTCCTCTTCATCTGAAAGAGACAGATGCGAGCAAATGATCTGTTCCTTCCGGCTTAGTTCAGAAGCCCTGCCGTGGAGTCTCAAACAGGGTCTCCCGGCAGACGAATGGAAGACCTCTATGTCTTTCCATCTCAGCCCTTTCTTTATCCCCAGGCCGATGGCCTTGGAAAAGGCCTCCTTGGCAGCAAAGCGCAGGGCATAGGATTGTGGAGGAAACGCCCTTTTGCTGCAAAAAGCGATTTCCTGCGGGGTAAACACACGGTCCGTAAACCTCTTACCCCATCGGTCAATGACCATCTCAATCCGTTCAATATTCACAAGATCGACGCCGATTCCGTATATCATGATCAAAAACACTCTACGAGATCAACCATCTCTCTGACAGCCTGTTCAAACCCCACATAGACGGCCCTGGCAACGATACTGTGACCGATGCTGTACTCTTCAATCTGGGGCAGTGCTTCGAACCTTTTCACGTTGACATAGCTGAGACCATGTCCGGCGCTGATACCAAGGTCCAGCTCGTCCGCTATTTCGACGGATTGAACGATACGCAAGAACCTTTTTTCGGCCTCGGATTCCGTCCGGGCTTCACTGTAATGCCCTGTATGGATTTCAACGATATCCCCTCCGACTTTTTCTGCAGTCTCAATCTGAAGAGGGTCCGGATCAATAAAGAAACTGACCCGAATTCCTCGTTCCTTCAATTCCCCAACGACCTTCTTATAGAGTTCAGGGTTTGAGTTGACATCAAGACCCCCTTCGGTCGTCAGCTCTTCTCTTCTCTCAGGAACCAGTGTGACCAACTCAGGTCTAATGTCTCGGGCAATACGAACCATTTCCTCGACAGCCGCCATTTCCATATTGAGTTTGGTCTTTACGGTCTGACGGAGAAGACTCAGATCCCTATCGTTAATGTGACGTCTGTCCTCTCTGAGGTGGCAAATGATACCCTCTGCCCCGGCTAATTCGGCGATTCCCGCGGCAAGGACCGGATCGGGTTCATTGATACCTCTTGCTTGGCGAATGGTCGCCACATGATCGACATTGACAGCTAAACGTGCCAATCTTCAGCCCTCCTTCTGACTATTCGGTTTTTCCATGTCTATCAATCTAAGGAGCCTTGTCTCTTCCTCATTCATCCGACGTTCCTCTTCGGATGATCTCACATGATCGAAACCCAATAAATGCAAAAGGCCGTGGATCAATAGACGATAAAGAGTCTCTTCCAAAGACTCCCCTAAATCCTTTGACTCTTGAACCGCTCTATCCAAAGAAATGACGATATCTCCCAGCATGCCCCAGTTGGTCTCAGGTGACCCGGGGTCAGACATGGGAAAAGCCAGCACGTTTGTGGGTCCATCTTTTCCGCGGTAACGTTTATTGAGTTGGGATATCTGCTTATCGTCTGTGAAAAGAATACTTACTTCGCCTTCATTACAGTCCAAGTCTTTTAAGACCTTCCGGAGATTCCGCTTTATCGTCAGACTTTTTAGACCGGGTAATTTCCGTCGAGATGTGATCAGTATGTCCATTCGCGCTTGTTTTTGAACTCCTCGTTGTTGTCTCGGGGTATTCAATGCGTTGGTGAAATATGCCGCTCAGTGTTTTGTTAAAACTTTTTGCAATTTCATTCAAGTCTTTTAAAGTCAACTCGCACTCATTCAGCTGCCCGTCAGAAAAGGCATTGTTGATGATTTTCTGAACCATCCCTTTTATACGTGAAGATGTCGGATCGACGACAGACCGGGAAGCGGCCTCCACCATGTCTGCCAACATGACGAGCCCCGCCTCTTTGGTCTGCGGTTTAGGTCCCGGGTATCGAAAGTCCTCTTCCTCTACTTCAATGGTTTTTCCACCTTTGGTAAATGTGCGCTCCTTAGCCTTTTGGTAGAAAAAAGAGATCAAGCTGGTACCGTGGTGTTGCTGAATGACATCGGCGATCT
The DNA here is from genome assembly GCA_016930795.1 of Deltaproteobacteria bacterium. Classification (GTDB taxonomy): domain Bacteria; phylum Desulfobacterota; class DSM-4660; order Desulfatiglandales; family HGW-15; genus JAFGFY01. Next base: position 20,632 of record JAFGFY010000086.1, on the reverse strand, counting down.
CCCTTCCGAGCTTATGTTTCTTTGCCAATTCAAATCCGTCCTTGACATGGGAAATCAGGATGAGGCTGCTCATGGAAGGGGCCAGTTTCTCGTGTTTATTTTCACCCCCCATTTGGTTCTCAATGAAATAGAGAGGCTTTTTCATTTTCCCAATGTCATGATAGTAGGCACTGACTTTAGCCAAAAGAGGGTTCGCATCAACCGCTTTGGCTGTAGCTTCCACCATATTGCTGATAATCACGCTGTGGTGATATGTCCCTGGGGCCTGAACCATCAGGTTCCTCAATAATGGCTGATCAAGATTACTCAATTCCAGTAGTTTGATGTCTGTTGTGAAACGGAAAGACATCTCCACCAGGGGCAAGATCCCTGTTCCGATGATGCCGACAAGGATTCCACCGATAAAACCGGACAAGGAGGCAACCACGGATTGGATCGTATAAAAGGAGCCGTCGATCATCTCAATGGAAAGGCTCAGGATTATTTGGATAACCCCCACCCTCAGACCTGTCTTAATGAGAACCCCGCGCTCCGTGCAATTTTGTACGCCATGGGCAGCCACAAGACTACTGATCAAGAAATAGACGAAAAACTCAATCCTCCCCCCCGTGATGAGGGACGCAAGAACAGATATGATTAATGAGGAAATAACAGCCAGGTTTATACCCTGAAAGATCGATATGACCATCGCTCCACAGGCAACAGGCATGGCATACAGGAGGGCCTTGGAATCAATAAGAGTGAAGCCTCTGGCCACTTCTTCAGCTACAAAATTACAGGTCCAAGTAAACAGGAACGTGGCCAGGATGGTCAGAGAGAAAAAGAGGAGATGCCTTCCGTCTTTTCTTATTGAGCGCGCTCCCGCAGATTCCACAAGATAAATTACAACGAATAGGACGCCGGTCAGAATGGACATGGCCGCTATCTTGCCGAGCATCTCAACCCGTCTCGGGGTTCTCGTGTCTGCAGAAAGTTTGAGAAGGTGATCAGGACCAATCCTTTCTCCTTCTCTCACCAACATCTCTCCCTTTTTAATTTGATAGTAGGTCGTCTTCACTAATTCTCGGGCGATCTCTTTTCGGAGTTCCGTCTCTCTTTGATTGAAAGTGAGATTCGGACTGATAAGAGACAAGGCAAGCCGTAAGGAAATATCGACAAGTTCAGGAGGAGATATGGTTTTCGCAAGCGCATCTTTCTGAGCTTTGATAAAATCAGCCGCTCCAGTCGGATCGTAAAAGCGGGTCAGATCGGATACCGTAGTTTCTTTTTGAGTATAGATCTCATGGAGGATAATCCCTCCCTTTCCAATCTGACTCATGAGCATGGATCGGTTTCCCACTACGCCTTTGCGCAGAACCGAAGTCATCAATCCAATAACGGCCTCTTCTACTTGTGAGGAAAAGAGATGATACGCGAGTCGTTCGAATAGCGCCTTTTCAGCTGGTATCTCGAGGATTGCAAAAAAGCGCTCTTCCGTACGTCCGTCCTCCAAGATTTTTTTGACCGCTCTTTCAAGAATCACAGTATCAATCAGTCCCAGTTCCTCCGGCTCCAATGGGTAATCCATATTTTCCCGGGCGAAACTGAATGCTTCCTTTATTCGAGGTACAAGATTTGAAGCGTCGCTGTCAAAATCGTATACAGAAAGGGCTCCCTTGACGGCCTTCTCCCTATTCTGTTCAGTCAATTCACTGTTTTCAATAAGAAAATCCCTGGAGGCCTTGATGTCTTGCTGAGCCACTTCTCCTAAATGATACGTTTCAGACTTGCTCAGAATATGAGGGAAAAGGGTGACTGAGATAGCCAAGCTCAGAATCACGAGGATGGGCCATCTGAGTCTTTCAGGCCGAAAGAAGTCGCCAAGGAAGACGCACTTCTTGCCTGTAAATGGAGATTCCACCTCTGCTTTGACAGGGGAGCGAACCCTCGCGAAGGGATTTAATTTGAGTTTGTCCGGCATTTTCTCTTTTATTCAGGGTCTTTGCCCCTGTGTGGACCCCAAATTTTAACTCGTTTTCTCGTAGGCCTCAATAATCTTCTGCACTAGGGGATGTCTGATTACATCTTCTCTGGAAAAATAGACAAATCCGATGCCTTTTATTCCTGTGAGTAGATCCCTTGCCTCGATCAGACCGGACGTCTTTCCCTGGGGTAAATCAGTTTGAGTCACGTCCCCTGTGATGACGGCTTTGGAACTGAAACCGAGCCTGGTCAAGAACATCTTCATCTGGTCGGAAGTGGCGTTCTGGGCCTCATCCAGAATCACAAAGGCATCGTTCAGTGTCCTGCCCCTCATGAAGGCCAAAGGGGCGACTTCAATGACGCCCTTCTGAATAAGAAGAGAGGCGCCTTCAAAATCCATCATATCATGCAGGGCGTCGTATAGGGGTCGAAGATAGGGATTGACCTTCTCGTAGAGATCGCCGGGAAGAAATCCGAGGCGTTCTCCCGCTTCAACCGCCGGTCTGACAAGGACAACCCGGTTGACCTCCTTCTTGACCAGAGAAGCGACGGCCATGGCCATGGCCAGATAGGTCTTCCCCGTACCTGCCGGCCCAATTCCAAAGACAATATCGAATTGCCTTATGCTGTCAATATACGCTTTTTGGTTCTTGCTCTTGGGAGTGACCACCTTTTTATGGGCCGAAACATAGACCTTATCCTGAAAAATTTTGCTTAGGTCCGCTGACATGTCACCGCTTAAAATGCTGACAGCATATTCCACATCATTGGTGTATACGGGATAATCGCCCTGTATGAGCTCATAGAGCTGGGTGAGGACCTTTTCGGCCAGATCAATCTCCCAATCTCCACCCTGAAGGGTGATCTGATTCCCTCTCACGTGTACAGAAAGGCCGATCCTCCTTTCCAGGATGTGCAGATGAGCGTTATGCCCTCCGCACAACGTCGCAACCAACTGAGTATCAGGAAAAGTGAGTCTCTTCTGCGCCTGACCCGTCTTTTTGGCTAAGCCGTCTTCCAATAATCATTCTCCTACAAGCTGCATGACAATCCTTCGTTTCCTTGGCCTGTTATCGAAGTCCAAGAGAACAATCTGCTGCCATGTCCCCAGCGAGAGTCTACCATCTATGATGGGGATATGCAATGATGGTCCCAACAGGGCGGCCCGGACATGAGCGTAGCCGTTTCCGTCTCCCCATCGCTCATCATGCTCATAATAGAGATCCTTCGGGGCGATTCTCTCAATCGCCTTTCTGAGGTCGTTGATCACACCCCTCTCATATTCTATGGTGGTCAGGGCGGCCGTGGAGCCGGGGACAAAGAGAGTGGCATGGCCGTTGCGGATGGCCGATCTTTGTATTTCCTTCTCTACCTGGGGAGTCATATCGATGATATCCGTGTTCGAAGTGGTCCTTACGGAGGGTAGATCACGAATCTCTATAGTCATACACGTCCTTGAATTTTTAGGGTTTTTGGTTCAAAATCACATCTTTCGGAGCTCTCCGAAATAGGTGATACAACCGAACAGAGACAATGGAAACCGACAGAATTGAAGCTCCCCGCGGCTTGCCGCGGGAAATCTTCCAAATGTAAGGGTCTTTCTATTATTGTAATTCGCTTGCCCCGTTAAATCCCTTCGGGAGTGCAAAGCACTATTTAACGGGGCGAGCTAACCCCGCTCTCTGAGCGGGAGAATGCGCTCGCTGTGCATTTTCAAAGATTGCGTGGGAATTTTCGGGGCATACGTCCGTTTTCTATCATAGGAATGGTTGTCATTCAAGGGAAAGTGGGGTCAGAGAGATCAGGGCTGATTTTGACGGCGGCGGTGTCGATGGGTGCAATCATGTGAGTAAACCAGGGAATATCACCCTGGAACCGGTCAAGCACGGTTATAAGGAGGAGCAGATACGAAAAATCCGGGAAGAAAACCTCATTTATGTATGGACACTAATCAACGGATGGTTTGGTCGCCTGCAGATTTGTAATGAACCGGTCGACCAGATGGTCGTTGTCTTTTTCGGTGATGTTTTTTTGGAGTTTTTCTCTGGCCATGGATAAAGCCAGATCGACCATCTCTTCTGAAAGTTCCTGTCGGGCAGCAATGATTCTGCTTTCTGAATAGGCCTCGGCATCCCGAATCATCTTTTCCGCCAAAGACTTTCCCTGCCGAATGATCTTCTCCTTTTCTCTCTCACCCATTTCAATAATACTGTTGCGGATCTCTTCAATGATTCGGTCGATATCCTTTATCTGCTCAGCCTCGGCATCCTTCTGTGATTGAGCGCCCTGTTTCTTACTCGTGAGTATATTGATCTGTTTTTCAACACTCTCCCGCTCAGATCGTAGAAATTGCATTAAAGGTTTCTTGGCATATTTGACAAAGAGAAAGACCAGTATCCCGAAATTGACAAAGAGCATGATATTGTCCCAGACCTTTCGTCCGGTCGACGCCTCCTCCAATGCAAAGGCATCAAATGCAAAGAAAAAGACAAAGGTCAGGCTTGCCAAGGAGATGAGATTTGTCTTGTGGATCGGTTTCACGGCTAGATCCTCCTCTCAATGAGCTTTTCAACAATGTCACCGGACAATACCAGGGCCTGATCTTTCAGAAAGGGCCTCTGGTTCTCCATTACCGCTTCAGCCCTGGCCTCACCCTCAGCCCTGATGGATGCCGCCTTATCCCTGGATTGATCCATAACCTCACTCGCTTGGATATTCCCTGCCTTTTTCAGTTGATCACTCTTCGAAAACGCGTCTTTTTTGGCGTCTATTTGCAGTTGAGAAAAACGCCTCTTTAGCTCCTCTGTCTCCTTCTCAAGGGCCAGGATTTTATTCTCTGTTTCTTGAAAGAATTGAGATCTATTCTGAACCACCTTCATAATAGGACGAATCAAGAGACGATTTAAAAAGAAGAGGGTGATCAAAAAGAGAATGATCTGGGCAATCAGGGTCGCATTAATGCTTATCATGCCTCAAAACCTTGTAAAATCAATTAGACAACAAAGAGCAGCAGCAGCGCGATAACGAGAGAATAGATCCCTGTGGACTCGGAAACAGCCTGCCCCACCAACATCGTCCTTGTCAATAACCCCGCCTCCTCGGGTTTTCGGCCGATGGCTTCGCAAGCCTTACCTGCGGCAAAACCTTCACCAACGCCGGGTCCGATGGCCCCTAGACCCATGGCCAGTCCGGCACCCAATAAAGCAAGTCCTCTGATAAAATCAGCTCCACTAATGTCCATAATACCTTCCTCCTGATAGTTCCTTCAGATTTCAAATAAATTCACTCACATTACAACAATAAGCAGCAGTGCTATAATCAAAGAATAGATCCCCGTCGATTCGGCGACCGCCATTCCAACCAACATGGTTCTACTCAATATACCCGAATCCTCGGGCTTCCTCGCAATCCAACGGAGAGCCAAAGAAGCGGTAATTCCTTCCCCCAAACCAGGACCGATTCCCCCAAAACCCATGCAGACACCGGCACTCAAAAGCCCCATTGAGGCGGTCAGGGTATGGCTTTCTTCAAACCCGTAGAAGAGGAGCATCAAACTGATCAAAAAGCCGTAAACGGCCGTTGACTCGGTCACGCCAAGTCCCACAAGCAGCATCCGGTTGGTCGTAGAATAGGTTTCATGGTGACGCGCGACCCCGTCTACGGCCTGCGTGGTCGCGATTCCTTCACCGATGGCCGGGCCTATGGCGGAAAGACCGGTTGAAAGACCGGCTCCCAACACGGCAGCCCAGCCAGGGTATAAAGGGATTGCACTCAGATCAAGAAAGAGGAGCAGAAAGGCAATGACCATCCCGAAAATCGCGGGGGTTTGGCAGACTGACGAGCCGATGAGCATGGTCGTCAGGATCCTGTTGCTGTTGGCCGGTTGCCGGACAATACCGATACAGGCTTTCCCCGCGGCAAGCCCTGCTCCGATACCGGACCCGATGGCAGCGAGCCCCATGGAGAGGCCCGCCCCGAGGCATGCCCAGAGCTTCAATGGAGGCTGACCCGAGGCGTTGCCGAAAAGGATGAGTATGGCGACCACAAGGGCAAATATGGCCGCAGACTCGGCAATGGCCTGACCCACGAGCATATTTTTGATGACCTCGACGGACTTTTCCGGCCTGCTGGAGAGGCCATCATTGGCCATCCCAGCCGCGTACCCTTCGCCCAAGCCGGCTCCGATAGCCCCAAACCCCATAGCGAGTCCACTACTTAAAAAGAGCGAAGCCTGAACATAATCGATTGTCTCAAACATGTGTCTATTTAACCTGCAAAGAAATATAAACCAGGGTCAACATCGTGAACACAAAGGCTTGAATAGTCCCCACAAACAGCCCGAAAAACATGACCAGCACTGGGGGCAGAACAAGACTGTACACCAGATTGGAGACGACCAGAATAATGATGGCCCCCCCCATGATATTTCCATAGAGACGAAAAGAGATGGATACCACCTTGGCCAACTCACCGATGACATTGAGCGGCGCCATGAAAAAAAAGGGTTCAAAATATTCCTTGAGATAGCCGCCAATGCCTTTGGTCCTGATTCCGGAATAGTGCGCAATGGCGGCACCCAGGATTGCCAGTCCGAGAGGTGTATTGAGATCTTTCGTCGGTTCGCCTAGTTTTGGAATAATGCCCAGCCAATTGCTGAACACCACAAAGAGAAAGACACTGAAGATGAGGGGAAAGTACGTCTTCGCCTTCTCCTCATTCAGAGTATCTTTGGTCAGACCATAGAACAGATTAACCAGCAATTCTCCGACGATCTGAACGTAATGGGGAACGATGTTGATCTTTCGCGTGGCAAGAAGACTGAAAACCAGCAGAAGCCCCATCACGATCAGGGTCATGGTGATGGTCTCTACATTGAAGACAAGGTTATACCCGAATAGCTGATACGTTATTTGTTGTATGTCGGTAAGCTCTTCCATATATCGACCCGTTTTAGAGGTCTCAAACCCTGCAGAGGTTCTGACCTCCTATAGAGGCGTCAAGCTCTTAAGCGTCGTCAGCCTCTTCCCCTTAGAAGGGGGCCAACAAGAAAAAAACTGACCAATGTGGTGATCTGAATCGCAAAAATGCCTATCACCACCGCCACAAAATTGAATGAGGGCAATTTTATTCCGATAATCAAAGGAACGGCCAATAAGACGTATCTGCCCAGAATAGAGCTAACTCCGATCATTCCCGCCTTGGCCCTGGATTTGAATAGGGCCATGGGGAGGGTCTGTCCCAGCAGAATAAAATTGAGCACACTGAAAACAGCGCCTAAGACCAGGCCTTTGGCAAAGGCTGTCTGCTGAAAAAGGAGACATATCACCGCTATAGCCGTGGCATAGGTGATTGACCAGGCGCAGATCTTTTTAGGGGTTATTTCAAGATCATTCCTTGGGCTGGTCATGTTCTGTCTTCTTCTTTTTCTCTTGCCCAAGGGTTTTCATGATATCACGGTAAACCGTATAACCCCCACCCGCGATCCCCAGCAAGATAAAAAGGGTGATAAAGAGGCCCTTTGTGTGGAGCCATTTATCCAAGTAATAGCCGATGGCAAAACAAAAGAGGATCGACCCCACCATGGTTAGACCCAATTGGGAAACCAGGGTCAGATCATCGGCCCATTTGCTCGATTTCAAAAGCCTGAGACGCTTGATATCCAAACTCGCTTCTAGGTAATTCACAATAAGTAAAATACAACTATCGTGCGGCGCTCATCTATAGTCTAAGCGAAGGCTCCTGTCAAGGACAAAACCTCACGAAATCTCGGTCAATTCGCCTCCATTTGGAAGGTCTTTTTCTTGATAACCGAATTCGGTCAGCATTCTTGTGGCGCCTGTCATTTCCGGTTTCCACCCCATCTTTGCGCCTCGAAACTTGGTCGCCAACTGATAGTCCACGATGGGAGAAAGGACTCCCATGGCCAGGAAGTTGGGTTGAGCAGAGGGGTTGCCCGTGGGGCCTTGCTTACTGGCCCAAAGGGCATCCACCAGGCAGAGTTGCTGGCGTGGAAAAAGGACTTTGCCGGTTTTCTTATCCATCTCACCCAGTATTTCAGGGGTCCGGTTAATGGCGTAGAGATAGTCCTCCTTTGAATCGCCACTGTGGGATGGTCTTGGGGAGAAAGTCCCGAAATGGTTCTTCATAGTCATGGTGAATCCGCCGAATTGAGAAGAATGTCCCTTACACACGGAGATATTGATGAGGATATCAACGGATCCGTTGACAAGGTGTTTGAGACATTCGGACTTTTCCGTGCCATTTCTCCATGGCGCCGGAACCGGTGTCGGGACAGTACTTCCACCCCATGTATTCTCGATTCGACACCCCTCCGGAAGTCCTTCAAAAGGCGTATCCCTGCTTAAGCTCGCGCCATGACAGGCATCGTAGATATGGATATTGCCCGCCTTGATATCAAGGATATCGATTAATGTATGACAGATCTTTGAGATGACGGCACTACGCGTATGCTGCTGCGCGATATGATTGGTCTTGATGGCAACAATGGTGTCGCTCCAGGATTTCCTGGGAGGCTTCAAGAATATCGCGCGCCACGCCTCACCAGGGTCCCCTGTTTCGACCAGACCGCAGGCCAGCTTGTCAATGTTTTCCCATACCCTGTCCTTGGCGACCACCTTTTCTTGATCCGCCCACGGAGACGCAGGGATCTGATCTACGGTCATGGAAGGATCGGCAAGACTTACAACCCTGAGATTGTCGATGTTCGGGTGAGTCACGATCTTGCTTGGGGGCTGTATCTCTTGCTGTATCGCCCCGGTTTCACACGAAAGAAGGGGCGGCAGAGCGATCATTCCGGTTCCCATCACCATGCTATTTTTCATGAATCGTCTTCTACTGATTTTTTTCATAACATTCTCCACTGTTGAATTTTTAGCCAACCCACATTCTGGGAGTTAATGACCTCCTCTTTTTTCTATCTCAGGAAGGTGTTTTCGGTAAAGGCCCCTGAATTGGTGATAGCTCATTCCCAGACTATGGGCAGCCTTTCTTTGATTGTATTTTGCCTCATCCAAGGCTGCCGCCAGTCTGGCAATAGTCAGTTCATAAAGCGCTTCCTTCAAAGGAAGGGTCATCAGTTCGGGCTCCCGCGAATCCGTGCTTTTGGGAGGAGGGGAGTCTATGCCCTGTGAAGGTCTATCGCGTTGGGACCGATGAAATACATCAAAAATAACCTCGGTGATCAGAGGGGCCTCAGATCGGTAGACGGCTCGTTCCACGAGGTTCTTCAGCTCCCGGATATTTCCGGGCCACTGATATTCCTCCAATGCCGCCATAGCCTCATCACTGAATTGAGGCGTCTCTTCTCGGTTCAACTCATAGGCCATTCTCGCGGCAAAATGATGGACCAACAGGGGGATGTCCCCTTTCCTCTCACTTAGAGGCGGCAAGACAAGGACTTCAAAAGATAGCCGATCAAGGAGATCCTGCATAAACCTGCCCTCTCTTGTCAGAGCGAGAAGATCCGCATTGGTGGCTGCCACAATTCTCACATCCGCTTCAATGCTCTCTGAACTCCCGACCCGCTCAAAAACGCCGTATTCCACTACACGGAGTATTTTCTCCTGGACTTCCATGGGGATATTGCCGATTTCGTCTAAGAAAAGGGTTCCTTGATCCGCGGCTTCAAACCTCCCCGTCCGGCGCTTTTCAGCCCCTGTAAAGGCGCCCCTCTCATACCCGAAGAGCTCGGACTCAATAAGGGTTGGGTTGAGGGCCGCGCAATTGAGGGCCACGAGTGGCCCTTGCCAACGCTTGGAGAGATAATGAAGGCGAGAGGCGGCAAGCTCTTTTCCTGTTCCTCGTTCTCCGATAAGAAGCACAGGTCGGTCTATGGGAGCCACCAAAGAGAGGCGCTCCTGAAAAGTCAGGAGGGCCTCTGATTGACCCAGGGCTTCATCCACTGCCACCGACGGCTTTGTTGTCACGCTTTGACCCGAATTTCTCCCTCTCCGGTTCATGGTAAAACCTGTTATCTGTTAGCGGTTTTTACTAATTGTCGGTCTTTTCTACCATATCTCCATTTTTCTGTCAAGCGCGTAACTGGTTGTTATTTTAAGTATTTTTTAGAATAGGACTGATGGCATGAATCATGAAGGGTGTTTGGTCAAGGAAATAGGATAGTTTGTACAGCATCCGAAAAGACTCTTTGTGGAACCCAAAGAGCGAACAAGAAACAAAGGAGGTTGGTTATGGGAATCTTTACACGGTTTCGTGACATTGTTGGTTCAAATATCAACGCCATGCTGGATAAGGCTGAAGATCCGGAAAAGATGCTCAAGTTGATGATCCGTGAAATGGAAGATACACTGGTGGAGATCAAGGCATCCTGTGCCGGGGTCATGGCCTCCGGCAAAAAGATCGAGCGTGAGATGGAAGGGGCTGAGTCTCGTGCCGGTTATTGGGAAGAGAAGGCCGCCTTAGCCGTCAAAAAAGGAAGAGACGATCTGGCACGAGAGGCGCTGATTGAAAAGAGGAGATTCAAAGAGAAAGCGGAGGCCCTTCAGAGAGAACTCAGGGAGCATCATGCCCTGGTGAACCAGTATCAGGAGGAAATTGCCCAGCTAGATGATAAACTGGAGGCTGCTCGTGAAAAACAGCGCACACTTGTCCAGCGCCATATTCATGCGCAACGCAAGAGACAGGCCGAAGAAGAGATCCGTAGAGCAAGTCAATCTGAAGCTATGCACCGGTTTGAAAGATACGAAAATCGAATTGAGAGAATGGAGGCTGAGGCAGATCTGGTGAACTTCGGTCGCAGATCAACTCTTGAAGAAGACATTTCCTCCCTCGAAGAGGACGAAGAACTGCAGAAAGAGCTAGAGGCCCTAAAGGCTTCTTCAGTAAAAGAGGATAAGAAAGAGGCGTAGAACGAGTCTCGTCGGGCAGACGGAAAGGCGGAAGAGACCGTCAGACCAAACAGGGGAAATGTTTTGAAAGACTTCTGAAAAACTGTTATGTTCACGGTCTTCTGATATGCGCGGAATCAGAATATCACTGCGTGATTCTATAAAATGAGTCTCAGCCGTCCAAACGGAGTATTACCCCATAGAATCGATTTAAACTTGCCGGCGTTTCACTCGACTAACCCCACTTGGAAGGAGGACCATGAGAGAAGCAAAGTCTGACAAACTCGTCTTACCGGTGTTTGTTCTTTGTCTGTTGCTGGGCGGATTTGGGGTTCACAGGTTCTATGTCGGGAAAATCGGGACCGGGATTCTGATGCTTTTGACCCTTGGCGGGCTTGGTATCTGGGTCCTTGTTGATCTGATTATCATTTTATGCGGGGAATTTACGGACAAGGATGGAAATAAGATCAGACAATGGACCGGAGAACAGCTGAGCACGGATGAAACCCGCATGATTCAGGAACTCCACAAGGAGTCTTTTCGAATGGAAGAGCGAATCGAGGCCCTTGAGACCATTATCCTTGATCGCGAAAGGAAAAATAGGGTGTAATCAGACGATTCTGAAACAAGTTCCGTGATCGTATGCTTTTTTGATCCGGAGCGTGGAGGCAACATAGACATGGAAGAATTTATGGGACTCATGATTGGGCTTGTGGCCGTACTGCTTATATTTGGCGGCCCCATCTTTCTCATCGCCCTGGCGATACTTAAGGGCGGTAAGACGAAAAAGGGCCAAAGTATGGAGGCGGAGGAGGCCAGAAAGGCTCAGGAGATCTATCAGGGTATTACTCGAATGGAAGAGCGTATCGAGGCCCTTGAAACCATTATTCTCGAACACGAAAGGAAGGGGGGAACACGATGAGACGATTCCATGACAGAATTCCCGATCGCAGGCTCTATCGATCCCGAAACGGCAAACTATTGGGGGTTTGCCGGGGCATCGCAGAATACTTTGATCTTCCAGTTTCCGGAACTCGGGTCGTCGTGATCATTCTCCTTTTTGTCAGTGGATTTTGGCCCGTTGTCGTCCTCTATTTTGTGGCGGGTTTGCTCATGAAACCGGAGCCGGTCATCCCTTTCTATGGAAACGGTGAAGAAGAATTCTATAACTCCTATATCCACTCCAAAACCGGCGGTATTGACCGCCTAAGAAGACACTACGAGACCCTCGAGCGTCGATTGCAGAGACTGGAACATACCGTGACTTCTAAGGAGTATGACTGGGACGATCGGTTGAATACCTGAACTAGGCTACAGCATTCAAGAAATCCTCAAGACCCCGTGCATCCTCTATGTTGTAGATCTTGGCCTCTGTGTCACGAGGCAAAATCTTCTTCACAAGACCGGTCAAGACCTTCTTGGGGCCCACTTCCACGAAAGTATCGACACCGCTTGATACCATATTCAAGATGATATCGTACCACTTAACAGGGCATATAAGTTGTCTGGCCATAAGCTCCTTGATCTCTTGTGGACCGGTCTCGCTCTTGGCCGTCGCGTTAAACAGGATCAATGTTTGAGGGGGCGAGAAAGAAATATCTTTCATAAACTGACGGAAATCCTCCACGGCCTTTTCCATCAACAGGCAGTGCCAAGCCCCGCTTACTTTCAGCGGGATCGCCTTTCCTCCATTCTGTTTGACAATCTCGACGGCTTTGGAAAGAGGCCCCTGCTCACCCGTGATGACGATCTGCTCGGCGGTATTGTGATTGGCTATGGCCAATACGCCCGAGTCTCCAACTTTTGCCACGATCTCTTCGACATCCTCAACACTCATGCCAAGGATTGCCGCCATGGTCCCCGGGTTTGAAAGGGACTCTCTGTGCATCAACTCACCACGCTTCTTGACTAACTTCAGGGTATCATAATCGGAGAGAGACTCGGCTGCGGCAAGAGCACTGTACTCACCTAAGCTGTGCCCTGCTGAGACCATGGGGCGAATTCCCGATTTTCTGAGCGCTTTGAGGCAGGCCAGGTTCACAGCGGTGATTGCAGGCTGAAGGTTGACCGTGAGGGTCAATTCCTCCAAGGGCCCCTCAAAGCAGAGCCTTGACATGGATTTGTCGCAGACATCATCCACTTGATCAAATACTTCCTTTGCTTCCGAGAAGTGCTCTGCTATATCCCTTCCCATGCCAATAAACTGGGAACCCTGGCCCGGGAACAGGAAAGCTATTTTCTTGGACATAGGCTAAACCTCTTTTTATGCATATAACTCATGAAATGACGCCAATGACAGGTATCGATCCCCCAAAAGGTTAAAAGGCTTCTATACAGTTTATGAGGATTTTGTGCAACCAAAAGGTGGACAAACCATTCTGACTTTACGCGCTTCGGCGTAAGGTCAGGGGTGGGAAAGCTGTGGTTGATTTCTATTCTTGTCGGGGTTCGCCCATCTTTTTTCGGAAAAGCTCGTCAAGAGTAATATCATATTCTCTTGAACCGGGGGAGAGAGACTTATTGTGGGAAAGCTGTTCGATAAGCTCCTTTTCCGTTCTTTCGAATTTCATGTTAATCTGCGTAATCACACCATTCACGACCTTATAGATTTCCTGGTCCGTTCCGTACACATCAATCACTGAAGGATCATTCAGAAGGACTTCCAGAATGTATTGGGTCATGTATAGAGAGATAGGATTGGCGTGGGGTACGAGATCACGGATGGGGGCTATAAAGTATTTCATGTCGAACTCACTGCTTCTCAGGGCAGTTTTTAGCCCTTTCAACAGAAGTTGAGACACGGCCGCCGCATTGTCCGTCTCAATGATCTTCTCCATAAGCAAGGCTTGAGAGAGTTGCGTATGGATTTCAGGCAGTTTGAATCTGAAGAATCTATCCCTCTTGAAGGCTTCCTGCTGTTCCTTCCTCTCAAGCCTGTTTATGAGTCTATTCTGAACCTTTCCAGAGTCAAAATTCTTCATGGCCGACTGATTTCCTTGCTCTCTTCAATCTTTCACCTTCCTGTCATTGGACGAAGAGGTGTCTTTTTTCGGTTTGTCTTTGGTGACCTCATCTGTTTTTTTGCCGGCTGAACTCTCATCCGAGTTTTCCTTGGTCGACGCACTTCCACTGTGCCCCGACGAATAATCGGTCACATACCATCCCGATCCCTTTAAATGAAAGGAGTTCTGAGACATCACTTTCTTCAGCCTTCCGGAGCATAGTTTACATTTAGTCAAGGGCGGATCAGAAAATTTCTGCAAGGCCTCCATCAGTTTTCCGCATTTTGTGCATTCATATTCATAGATCGGCATGCTTCTTCACCTCGCAAGTTAGTTCATCACGACATGGTCATCTCGCATATTCTGTGACTCTGGTATGAAAGAAGGACATAGTCCATTCTGGGAACGGAAAGCCCCTTCAAGATCTCAAAAGTTGTTGAATGAACGATCTTTTCTTCCTTTTCTCTTCTGTTATCTGAAACGTCAAACCGTTGTGAAAAATTACAGAATCGGACGATATGGACCAATTCGTGAACAAATACATAAATGAGTAAGGGCAATAGCTGGAGGTTCTGGTCTTTGCGTAATGCTTCCAGTATTTGATCATCGTGAAGACAGATGAAATAGCAATCGCGTTCCCTGGATTTAGATTCAAAATCGCCGACCACACTCGTGCCCTTTTTCAGCAGGGCAAAGGCGCGGGGGCGCGCTTCATCGGTTCCAAAATCCTCAAGGGTCTTCACGTCATAGCGGTGTCTTTTCCATTGCCCTAATGAAAATTGGTAATAGTCTCCTGTTCTCTCCTCTGCGATGCCGAGAGCCTCGCTCATAGTGGTGATATATTCGCCTTGAAAAGACTGCAGATCCATCCGAGTCAGTTCCATTTTGGCAAGTGTTTCAGTGTGAAGATAAGGATATTTGAAGAAATGTCAATAAAGAATCTGTGGTGGCGGTGACTGGATTCGAACCAGTGACTCTGCGGATATGAGCCGCATGCTCTGACCGACTGAGCTACACCGCCAACATGTCTGGATTCCGATAAAGAGACATCACTCATGTGGAAGAGCACTCCAGGCAGGATACTGTGGGGCCTAATTTATAAGAATCCCTAGGATTGTCAATCAAATAATTCCCGTGTTTATGATCAAGGTCTAAAGCGCCGCCCCAGACCCCTATCGCGAAAACACCACAAATTCAAAGAGATAACTCAAATGATATATCTGAAAAACAAATGAAAAAGGACGAATCCGCGATCCGCCCCTTTGATAAGCCATTGAGAACCGTCATGATCGATATTCAGGGTCAAGCAAGGGAAGCCTGGTGTCTTTATGCCGAAACGCTGATCAAAATCAGCTCGGATTGTTGCAAACCTTCAATCGAGAACGGTCTACGCTATCTTTTTGACTTCTTCGGTGAATGCCGGGATGATATTGAAAAGATCATCCACCACGCCGAAGTCCGCTTTCTGGAATATGGGGGCCTCCGCGTCTTTGTTGATGGCTACGATGACCTTTGAAGTGCTCATGCCGGCCAAGTGCTGAATAGCCCCTGAAATGCCGCAAGCGATATACAAGTTGGGAGAAACGACTTTCCCGGTTTGTCCGACCTGGTCTGAGTGGGGCCTCCACCCTGCATCCACTGCTGAACGGGATGCACCCACACTGGCGCCAAGGACATTGGCCAGCTCTTCAAGGATTCCATAACCCTCGGGTCCCTTCATGCCGCGGCCTCCTGAGACAATGATATCCGCCTCAGTAAGGTCGACTTTCCCGCTTTCGTCCCTGATGGACTCGACGACCCTGGTTTTCAAGGCGCTGTCGTCCAGACTGAAGGAGACATCGACGACCTCAGGGGATTTGGAGGTATTCGGCTCATTCATGGCCATCACATTGGGTCTTGCTACAGCCATCTGGGGCCAGCTATCGACAAAACTGACCTTGGCATAGGCCTTTCCCGCATAGATGGGTCTGAGGGCCACCAGATTTCCGCTCTCAAGAGAAAAGGCCGTGCAATCCTGTGCCGTGCCCACGCCAAGTCGGGCGGAGAGGCGTGCGGACAAGTCCTTTCCTTGTGCCGAGCCGCCCAATAATAGGATGGCCGGATCATTCGCCTTGACCACTTCAGCAATGACAGCGACATAGGCATCCGTCGTATAGGTTTCAAGTCGGGGGTCATCGGCTACTAGAACCCTATCCGCGCCATATTGGCCTAATATGGCGGCCTTGTCTTTGACACCGGAGCCCAGCAGGACCGCTGTGACAACCTGTCCTAGCGAGTCGGCAAGGTTTCTTCCTTCACTGACTATTTCGTAAGAGACTTTTCGAATTTCACCGTCTCTCTGTTCGGCGATTACCATTACTCCGTTTGGCATTTTCTTTCTCCTTCTATCTAATATACATGTATGTGTGTACTCTCATACGCCTTCCTCATTTATTCGAATGAAAGAGGGAAGGAAGAGAAGCGAGTGTGTTAGACCACCTTGGCCTCTTCATGGAGCAGTCTGGCCAGCTCTTTAGCCTTCTTCTCAGGCGTTTCACCTTCGACTATTCTTCCCGCTTCTCTCTGAGGGGGTGGGGTCAACTCGAGAATCTGAAGTTTTCTCGCGCCTCCGCCAAAATCTGCTTCACTCAGGCCCAAATCAGCCAGTGTCTTTTCATCAAACGGTTTCTTCTTGGCCTTCATAATACCAGGCAGAGAGGCGTATCTGGGCTCATTCAAACCCTTCTGTGTGGTGATCAGGGCGGGTAAATCGGATTCGATCACCAAGGTTTGCCCTTCCACTGGCCTGTGGACCCGGACGGATTTACCGTCCTCGGCGACGTCTACCTTAGTAATAACCGATAGGACGGGAATATCCAAAAATTCCGCTAGGGCAGCCCCCACGAGTCCTAAGTCATCATCAACGCCTCGTTGCCCGGTGAAGATCAGATCATATTCAAGGTTCTTGATGACAGCCGCCAGGGCCTTTGCCGTTCCCAGAGAATCGCTTCCCTCAAAAGCCGGATCATTGATCAAAATCCCCTTATCTGCCCCCATGGCTAGGGCTGTGCGTATGGATTCGGTCACCCTTTTGGGGCCTGCGCCCACCACCGTCACCTCACCGCCAAATTTCTCTTTTAGCTTGAGGGCCTCTTCCACACCGAATTCGTCGTATGGGTTCATAATCCACTTGATGTCTTCCTGCGCAATGGATTTTCCATCCGGGGCGATTCTAATCTGTGTTTCCGTATCGGGTACCTGCTTCAGACAAACAATGATATTCACAACAACCACCTTCCCTTCTTACCAAAATTTTCATAGTACGTTCTATGAATGATAACCTCGTTTCCATCCGGAAATGGGCTGTTTTTCTAGGCTCAGTCGAAGATCCAGGCTTATTAACCGGACAACGGGGAGATTTTAACCGTAAGATGCCATTCCTCTCATTCTTGTACGCCTTGCGGTTGTGGGAGGGCATATGACCCATATATTGGTCAAATCAGCCATTTCCAGAAAGAGGGTATCTCTTAACATGCGGCTATGTTGGGTGTCAAGAACTCTTAAAGAGGCTAAATGGCGTCCGGGGATTTACCAAAATTCTGAGTTATCATTGGTCCTTGACATAAAAGAGAAAATCACATTAGATTTTGATAGTCTGGAGAGATTTAAGACATTGAAAATGCACAGCTGCGGCTTCATGGACTGCTAACGGCATGAAAAAACAATGACTAATAAGCTTCATTCCCGCTATTCAAACACTATGACACCCACAGAAACCTTCTGGCGAGAAGATCCCTTCAAACGCATCAAACCTCAGGAATTCGAAGCGTTAGGCATCAGCCCTTCAGATATCCCCCCCGGCACGTTCGCGGCCCAAAAACACCCTTCCCATTTCCCCAGTCGTTTTGGGGGGAATGCCTATGGATTCGGTCTATTTGAGGCTCATAATCGACTGAGTTCCAAGGAAATGGATCTGATTCAATCCATCTCCTTTGAGAGTCCTGAAGAAATCAAACGAAATTACAAAAAAATCAACAGGATATACAAAAATATTGGGCTCCTGATCAGATTTACGGGTCAGGGACAGCCTTACTACCTGATCCCTCATCACCTTGTGATAAGCACTCTTTCCACCCTCAAGAGCAAGGGGGATGAAATAAGCAGGATTATCAACCTCTATCGCGTGAAGCACCTAAAGGAGAGTCAACATATCGGTCTGTTGACCCGCAGCGACGATCTGCTCATCAATGAACTCTCTGTCCGCTTCAAAGAACACCAGTTTGTCCTCATTGATACGATACAGAAACTTCGTCAGTTCACAAACCCGCTTGATCTGGTTATTCTTCCTGCAGATATTCGGGATATATTTCTTACGGAAAAGTTTATTTCTCCTCTCACTAGAAAATTCAAAAGAGAGCAATTGGAGAATTATGCCGTTTATGTCTTCGGGAAGGTGCATAGGATCCTAAAACCGGATGGCGAAATTTTCATGATCGCTCACAAACATCCATTAAGAACGAACAAATCGGCTGAAGTGACCTTCATGACAATTCAGGAGAAGAAACAGTTTACCTTGTTTAGTCATATCTTTAAGACCAGGGAAAGATATCAGATTAAAGACAGGCCTCTTAGGATTAACGTATTTGATCTGCAAAAATACCTTAGGGATCTCTATGTGGAGCAAGAAGTCATAGACGGATTATTAGGTAACCGGGAGTTGGAAACATGGTCTCTCGAGGAAATGGAGGGGTTGCCTTATCTCGATTTTCCCCTCAACGGTCAGTCTGCCTACGATCAGGAGAAGGTTTGGCCCCGACTCCTCTCGCTTTATTTCAATGAAATTCTATTGAAACCTCTACTCCCGGATTCAGTAAAGGCCGAGAGAGAAAGAAGATTCTCCGTTAAAGGATATTCTCTTGAATACATGATGGTTTACCTCGGGCAAAGAAGAACCTTGGAAACCACCTTTGGCGAACTGAGAAAAGATATTGAGGAGTCGAGACTTGCCGGGTGTTCCTTGCCTCTTTTGGCAGACTATCGTGATTCCTTTGATTTCTTGAAGCGGACGTTGTCCGTCCTCAACATGATAAAGGAGAAACGCTACAGTGGAATATCGGAAATCTATATCGATCGGTTTAGACAGCCTTTGGAGGACAAGAAGAGAAGGTTCCCCGCGGTGAATCATGTCCTAAGTCTCATGGCCAAAATGAATCGCCTGGAAGGGATGGAGGCCTATCTGAATCCCGACGGGATTGAGGGACCCGAGACAAAAGTGATGCAAGCCTTGGAGGTCTTTCCCTTTTTTGGTTTCAACTACGGCGAGTTAAAGGAGATCTTTCTTATCCTTGTGGGCCACACTGCCATGGGGCGCATATTATCTGGAAAAGTGAATGAAAAGGCCCTCAATCCCGTGTCGGATCTGGCCAGAACCTATGACCAGTTGAAAAGGGTTAACCTCCTCAAGTACTGTCGTCTTATGAGTCTGGCCGAGACCGTGGCTGCCCAAAGAAGCGACCTGAACCAAGGTCAGTTGAGGGCACTCCTCGAACTATTCGATTCTTTGGTCAGGGTAGTGACCTATCCTGATACGGATTGGGACCTTCTATTGGATGCAAAGATCAGCTCCATCGGTGGAATCCATAACGAAATCATCCGAAAAATACTGAAAATGACGAATCACTTTGAGTTTATCGACCATTGGTCTGAACTCAAAGACAAAGGGGAAATGGAGAAAGAGTCCCTGGCTGACTTTGATACGAATAAACTGGGAATGATAGAGGATGTCATCAAACTCACAAATATCATAGAACGCTTTGAACACATGTTCTTGAAAGATGATCCTCTGCGGTTATCCATCTTTTACAGAAAATTCATTAACGTGGCATTATACGGCACAGGCCATCTGTTTGAGAAAATGGATAGTGAACTCGCATTTGTTCTTTTGTGGATTACCGTCCATGTGGTCCGCGGTGAAGTCGTCAACTTTAATCCTATTCTGGCCGAAGTAGACCCGTCGGAGATAGAGGCCCGTGTGAGGAAGGTGGAAGAAGAGGCCAGGGCCATAAATATCAAATACCTCGATTTGCCTACCCTGAAAGAACTGGGGGATCATCTCTATGAAAGTCAAACCTTGTTTATCTTAGGAACCGGCTTCCAGTTGAGGCTGGATCAAAGGGCCCAAGCCCTGGAAATTGCCTATATCGATATGGACGCGAATATCCAAAAACTGGAATCCTTGAATCAGCGATATGCCGGTCACATGATATCTCATCTTCCCACTGAAGACCTGAGAGTTTTGGAAGGCCTTTTCGCTAACCTAGAGAGTTTTTGCCAGAGTCATTTACGGCTCATTTCTCAGAAGGATTCAACCTTTTCACTCCCTGCCAGAGATGAAAGGTGGTTTAATAAAGCCGAGGATCTCAGGGAGAATTTCAGAAACAGCCTTCTCAAAGTCATTTTTCACCCTGAGAATATCTATACAGACCTTGATCTGCTCCATCGCCACAGTCCATCCCTTCTCTTCTTTGTTATCCCGGAATTGAGAGTCCTTCAGAACGCAAGACTGCCGACTGAACTCTACACCAAATCTTCCGTCTTAGACCAGACCCTGATCAGCACAAGAAAAATTGAGGCCTTGGTGAGAGGGGATAGGGGACGGTTTCAGGATACTCAGCTATTGCACCGTTTGGCACAAAAGGAATTCGGGCCCCTGACATCAGGCACCATAGGTCTTAACGAATTCCAGATAGAGACCTTGGAAAACTTGATCCGCGACATTGGCCGCAATCGACCCCTTTTTGACGCCCTGATCAAGTCCTTCAT
>JAFGFY010000085.1 GCA_016930795.1 Deltaproteobacteria bacterium | reverse complement strand
GTCAGGATTTTATACAAAATTGATACAAAATTGAAGCTCCCCGTGGCAAACCGTGGGGTTAACGCTCGCTGTGCATTTTCAAAAAACCACAAAAAAGCACTCAAATCATATGATCTAAGTGCTTGAATTTGCTGGTGGAGCTGATGGGGATCGAACCCACGACCTCATGAATGCCATTCATGCGCTCTCCCAAACTGAGCTACAGCCCCGCTAAAGGTTAAATAGTAACAGCGGGTCGGAGGGGTGTCAATATCATATTGACAACGCCGACACCTCTTCCCTATAATTCACAGACTCGGATATGTGCCGGAGTGGTGAAATTGGTAGACGCGCTGGACTCAAAATCCAGTGGGCCTTGCGTCCATGCGAGTTCGATTCTCGCCTCCGGCACCAGACATTTGAAGAATCTTGATATACCAACCGCACCTAAGAGTTTCTTTACACGGCTCTTGGCTTCATAATAGGCCAAGAGCCATTTTTCTCCTATCCAAAACATCCTCGCAGGATAGCTTTTGGAACGGATATCAGATTCATTCTTATATGTCTGAATAAAGATCCTTAGGTCTCTCCTGGGTTTTAATCTCCTTGATCATCTTATAGTATTTAAAAGACAGATCCAGCCTTGCTCTGTAAGAAGTAATCTTCCCGTCTTTATCAACGGTTAAATCCAATTTTTTTACCTCAGCGACCCTCAAATCTCTGATATGCTCATCTGCTGCTTTTATAGCATTCTGTGCTGCGTCCTCCCATGAAGTATCGCTAGTTCCTACAACCTCAATAATCTTGTAAGTAGACCCTGTCATGATAAAGACCCTCCTTTCACATCATGATTTACAAGTTTAAAACTCAAGGTTTTAGTATATACCTATACTAGAAGATGGCGGCTTGATCAATGAATAATCCAAGCCACTACTGTCTTTGATCCTTTCTCTCATTCTCACCTTATCTCGGTATGGTATTCCTGCAAGGACTTCACTCTTCCGTGTCCTTTTCGCACACTGACAATCCCTTTTGCAGCGGCGAGGGCCGCGGCCAGCGTGGTAATGTATGGGATCTTATACTTGATGGCCGCCTTTCGAATATAGGAATCATCATGCTGACTCAACTTACCGACGGGCGTGTTGATGACCAGCTGTATATCCCCGTTTTTTATGCTGTCCACGATATTGGGGCGGCCTTCGTGCATCTTCAATATAGGCTCTGCAGCAATACCGTTTTCCTTCAAAAATTTGCATGTCCCGTTGGTGGCCATGATCTTGAATTTGAGTTGGTTGAACTGATTGGCCACTTCGAGCACGGCCGGCCTGTCCTTTTCAGACACGGTAATCAATACGGTCCCCTCTGACGGCAGGGTCTGTTGGGTCGCTTCTTCGGCCTTGAAGTACGAAAGACCAAAGGAATCCGCCAATCCCAGCACCTCTCCTGTAGATCTCATCTCAGGTCCCAGGATCGGGTCCACTTCTTGGAACATATTAAAAGGGAAAACCGATTCCTTGACTCCGAAGTGCGGAATAACTCTTGGACGGATATCGAGATCCGTCAGTTTCTTTCCCAGCATCACCTGCGTGCCGAGACGCGCCATGGAAATGTTGCAGACCTTGGATACCAGAGGAACGGTGCGGGAGGCCCTGGGATTTGCCTCAAGGATATAGACCGTGTCGTCCGCAATGGCATATTGGATGTTCATGAGTCCCTTGACGTTCAGTTCAATGGCAATCCTTTTGGTGTAGTCGTATATGGTGTCCAGATGTTTGGTAGGGATGCTGATTGGGGGGATGACGCATGCTGAATCTCCGGAATGGATCCCTGCCAGCTCGATATGCTCCATCACCGCAGGCACAAAGGCGTCTGTACCATCTGCAATCGCGTCGGCTTCCGCTTCAATGGCGTTTTCAAGAAATTTGTCGATGAGAATGGGACGTTCCGGGGAAACATCCCTTGCCGCCGCGACGTAATATTTGAGCATATCTTCATCATAAATGACCTCCATGCCCCGGCCCCCAAGGACATAAGACGGTCTTACCATCAATGGATATCCGATGGTTTCGGCTACGTTGAGTGCCTCTTCCAGGTTGGCGGCCATGCCCGATTCAGGTTGAGGAATACCCAATTTACGCATTCTGAGTCGGAACCGGTCACGGTCTTCAGCCAGATCAATGGTATCAGGCGATGTTCCGATAATCTTGACACCTGCATCTGCCAGTTCTCCGGCTATATTGAGAGGGGTTTGTCCGCCGAATTGCACGATAATGCCTTCCGGTTTCTCTTTCTTGTAGATGCTCAGCACATCTTCCACCGTAAGGGGTTCAAAATAGAGTTTGTCGGAGGTGTCATAGTCCGTGGATACGGTCTCCGGGTTACAGTTCACCATGATGGACTCGAAGCCCTCATCGCAAAGCGTAAACGCGGCATGAACACAGCAGTAGTCGAATTCAATCCCTTGTCCGATACGGTTCGGCCCGCCGCCGAGGACCATGATCTTACGCGCATTACTGGCCACTGTCTTGTCAGGCGCGTTGTAGGTTGAAAAGTAATAGGCCGCATCTTCAACACCGCTTACAGGCACCGGTTCCCAGGACTCCTCGATACCCAGGGTGGTTCGTTTGTTGCGAACCTCCTTTTCGGGAGTTTGAAGGAGTTTGGAGAGGTATCGATCTGAAAACCCGTCTTTCTTGGCTTGGATCAATAGGTTATCAGGCAGCTTCCTTTCACGGTATTTCAGAATCTCCTCTTCAAGATCCACCAGTTCTTTCATCTGTTCAATAAACCATGGCTTAATATAGGTCTTTTCATAAAGCTCTTGAATATCGGCCCCTTTTCTCAGGGCTTCATACATGATGAACTGACGTTCGCTGGAGGGTTCGTTCAGAAGATCCATAAGGTCTTCCAAGGGTTTTTTGTGAAAGTTTTTTGCAAAGCCCAGACCATACCTTCCGGACTCCAAGGAGCGAATGGCCTTTTGAAAGGCCTCTTTATAATTTTTGCCGATACTCATGACTTCGCCCACAGCGCGCATCTGCGTCCCCAGTTTATCTTGAACACCCGGGAATTTCTCGAAACCCCACCGGGCGAATTTGACGACCACGTAATCTCCGGAGGGGGTGTATTTCTCAAGTGTCCCGTCACGCCAGTAAGGAATTTCATCCATTGTCATGCCGCCGGCCAACATAGAAGAGATCAGGGCTATGGGAAAACCGGTTGCCTTTGAGGCTAAGGCTGATGACCGTGATGTCCTGGGATTGATTTCAATGACCACGACCCTTCCTGTTTTGGGGTCGTGGGCAAATTGTATATTGGTGCCCCCGATCACCTGGATGGCCTCAACAATAGCGTAGGAATACTCTTGAAGACGTTTTTGGAGGTCAGGAGCAATGGTGAGCATGGGCGCGGTACAATAACTGTCGCCTGTGTGAACGCCCATGGCATCGACGTTCTCGATAAAGCAAACGGTGATCATCTGATTCTTTGCATCGCGGACCACCTCAAGCTCCAACTCTTCCCATCCGAGAACCGATTCCTCCACAAGTATCTGGCCCACGAGGCTCGCCGCAATCCCACGGCTCGCAATCATTCGCAGTTCTTCGACATTATAGACCAGTCCTCCGCCTGTTCCTCCCATGGTATAAGCGGGCCTGATGACCACCGGATATCCCAGTTCCTCAGCAATCCTTTCAGCATCTTCCACCGTAAAGGCGGGTTGACTTCGCGGCATCTCAATGTTGAGATGATTCATGGTGTTTTTGAATGCGATGCGATCTTCTCCCCGTTCAATAGCATCCACCTGAACACCGATGATCTTGACCCCGTATTTCTCCAACACACCGGCCTTTGATAGCTCTGAGGAGAGATTCAGTCCAGACTGGCCGCCAAGGTTAGGCAGGAGGGCGTCGGGACGCTCCTTTTCAATGATTTCGGTCATCGTCTGGATATTGAGGGGTTCTATATAGGTCACATCGGCCATCCCGGGGTCGGTCATGATCGTGGCTGGATTTGAATTGACCAGCACAATCTCATAGCCCAATTTTCTCAAAGCCTTGCATGCCTGGGTACCGGAATAGTCAAATTCGCAGGCCTGACCGATGATGATGGGCCCTGAACCGATAATCATCACTTTTCGAATGTCATCACGTTTTGGCATAAGGATTCTCCTTTAAGTCTCGGGATATTGCCTATGGGTAAGCGGGAAAGATCGAAAAAAAACAGCTGCGGTTATGGGAGCTGTTCTTTTAGTTCCAATAAAAATCATGGTCATTTTTTAGTTGGGTTAATATAGAAAGGACTCACCATCGAGTCAAGGAGAAACCAGGAAACAAAGGCCGAAAGATCAACTGACCATCCTTCCCAGATTTCCTTATCCTATTCACCAGGGCCTCTTGAGAAATGGGTAAAAGTTGACAATTTTTGTCAAAGAGCCCAGCTCTTTTAGGTAAACTGAAACATTTTTTGTCAAAATATGGATACTTATAGGTGCGTATTTTGCGTTCTATAATATAAGTGCTTGTTATTTAATATGAAAATTCTGGCCTGTTATTTTGGCACATATATTGCTGTAAAATAAGGCATCGTTAAGCAAACTGCTCTTTGCAAAATCTATCAAACTCGCAATAAAACGGACTTCTCGAATGAACGTGCATCTTTTCTGGGTCATCTCCTCTAACGGGAACGAGATTAGCAACCGAGAAAAAAACGACATGTTGGGAAGCCGTTTGATTTTGGATAGGAGCCCTGTTGGCTAATTAACGATCAACCTAACCTTGCTTCTTGACCTGTTAGAAGATATTTATTGCATCCTAACAGCTTAACCTTAAGGCAGAGTCGGTATAGACTCTGCCTTTTTTTATGAATAGAACAGAAGAGATGCAGTTTACAGTCTCCGACAAACCTGTTAATAGGATTCTCTAATTGTTCCTTGGTTTGATGAAACAGGGTGAGGGACTGAATATATTCCTTTTATTCCGGGCTATTGTAGGGTATGGTTTGTCACAGCCATGATCGAGCAGAAGACAGAAATCATATTCAACAGGGAGATAGCCCGCGACACCTTTCTTATGGGGCTAAGGTCTCCGGAGATAGTCGCCAGGGCAAAGCCCGGACAGTTTGTCATGCTTCGCGTACGTCCGGGAATCGACCCTCTACTAAGGCGACCCTTTTCCATATGCGCCGTACAAGACGACGAGTTGTTGCTTATCCTCTATCGGGTCGTGGGGAAGGGGACGGCTATCATGGCCGAGGCATCAGGCGGGGATAGCTTTTCCGTCCTGGGACCTCTTGGAAATGGTTTTGCACTGCCGGATCGTCACCAACAATCCATCCTGGTGGCGGGAGGGATAGGGGTTGCTCCACTCCTGTTCCTCGCACAATATACAAGAACCGGTCCTATTCAGTTGATGATGGGTTTTGGCTCGGCCGCTGAGATCATTGCTTTAGAACTGATTCTGGACCGTACCATGGATTTTGTTATCGCCACAGATGACGGCTCGGCAGGACATGCCGGTCCGGTCACAGATCTCTTGGAAGCCCGACTGAATCAGGATGAGTTTGAGAGAGACGCGGCATCGATCTTCACATGTGGTCCGGGGCCCATGATGAAAAAGGTGGCGGCCATGGCCCTTGAACGAGGGATCCCATGCCAGGCCTCTTTGGAGGCCGTCATGGCCTGCGGCATTGGGGCATGCCAGGGGTGTTCTGTTAAGACCTCTTCAAAGGAAGGCCAAACCTATTTCCATGTTTGCACTGATGGACCGGTTTTCCCGGTAATGGCTATAGACTGGAATCATTAGCAAAGACATGAGTGCTTCCTATCCTGATCTAAATGTCAAGCTAGGCCCTCTGGAGTTTAAAAATCCGGTGATTATGGCATCCGGGACTTTTGGCTATGGTCAAGAGTTTGATGCCCTGATGGATCTCAACCTCCTGGGGGGTATCATTGTAAAAGGACTCTCACTAAGGCCTAAGCAGGGAAATCCTCCGCCAAGGATTGTTGAGACCCCATGCGGTATGTTGAATGCCATCGGCCTAGCCAACGTCGGTCTTGAGGTGTTCATGAAAGACAAGATACCGTGGCTTCAGACCCTGGATACGCGGGTCATCGTGAATATCTACGGGCACAGTATCGACGAATACGGAGAGCTGGCAAATGCTTTAAAAGGTGTAGAGGGGGTGTCCGCCCTTGAAGTCAATATCTCCTGCCCCAACGTGGCGTGCGGCGGCATGGCCTTTGGAACTGATCCCTCTGTCTCCGCTAGGGTGACAGAAGAAGTCCTGAAGAATACGGATAAGCCTGTCATTGTGAAACTGACTCCCAATGTGACCGATATTGGGCTTATCGCCAGGGCGGTGGAAGAGGCCGGAGCCCATGCCCTCTCCTTGATCAACACGCTCACAGGCATGGCGATAGATATTGAGAGCCGCAGACCGAGATTGGCCAATACTTTTGGAGGGCTGTCAGGCCCGGCCATTAGGCCCGTTGCCCTTCGCATGGTCTACCAGGTGGTCCAGAGTGTGGATATCCCTGTAATTGGAATAGGGGGGATCATGGATCACCAGGATGCCCTGGAGTTCTTGATTGCCGGGGCCAAGGCCATACAGGTAGGGACGGCCAATTTCGTCAATCCCTGTGTCGGCCCGAATATCGTGGAAGGGATCAGGGACTTCTGCCGGGAAAGAGGTATTGCCCACATAGATGATCTGATAGGGAGTTTTGAACCAGCCTAAAAGAATGCTTCAAAAGGGGAGGTGCTTATGTCTAGTGAATCTGTGAAAGATCGGATCTGGTACAAAAACTGGCCTTCACAAGTTCCTAAAACCCTTGAATATCCAGATGGGACTTTAGCGGACATGCTTCAGGAAACCGTAGAAAAATACGAGGGAAACCTTGCCATCAGCTTTTTGGGCGGCTCTGTCACCTATGGTGAACTCTGGGACATGGTCCGGTGCCTTGCCACCGGTTTGACCAATCTAGGGCTGGCTAAAGGAGATGTGTGTGCCTTCATGTTGCCCAGTTCCATCCAATTCGTGGTCGCCTATTATGCTTGTCACCTTATCGGTGTGACGGTTACGGCCATCAACCCGACCTACAAGGCACTCGAGATCCGTCACCAGCTCAGCGATTCAGGGGCAAAGGCCTTGATCGTCTTGGACATTGTTTATGAAGAAGTAGAAGAGGGGGTAAAGGAGACCAACGTTGACACTGTCATCGGGACGAACGTGGTGGATCTATGCGGGTTTTCCAAGTTGAAAATCCGTCTGGGAAAACTCATGGGAAAGATCCCCACAGGGAAACTACCTCCTGATTGCCTGCATCTGACTGATCTGCTCAAATCTCCTCCTAAGCCTCCCAACGTGGACATAGATCCTGAAGATGTGGCCGTGCTTCAGTATACCGGCGGCACCACGGGACTTCCCAAAGGGGCCATGCTGACTCACCGGAATCTGGTCGCCAATGCGGCCCAGTGTGACGCCTGGCTTTGGAAGAAGGATGACACAACGGGCCTTGTCGGAGTGTTGCCCCTATTTCATGCGTTCGGCATGACGGTGGTGATGAATCTGGCCATTCGTATCGGGGGTTTCCAGCTCCTGTTCCCCAGAGTTCCGGCTGATTATTCCGAACTTTTTGCCCAGATCGAGAAATACTCTGAGAAGGGCGGAATGATCATGCCCGGAGTGGCCCTCCTCTTCAATAAAATGAACCATCATCCGAAAATAAAAAACTATGATCTGAGCAGAATGAGAATGGCGGTCTCCGGGGCCAGCGCTTTACCTCTTGAGGTCCAGACTAAGTTTGAGAAGCTGACCGGTGCTATTATTATCGAGGGGTATGGCCTGAGCGAAGCGTCTCCTGTGGTCAATGGAAACCCAGTCGACGGAGTGAGGAAACTGGGGACAATCGGCCTTCCTTTCCCTGATACGGAAATCAAAATCATGGACAGGGAGACCGGTCTTGAAGAGATGCCTCCGCTCCCCTTTGCCGTAGCTGAGACAGGCGGCCTAACCGAGGAGCAGGCTGAGGTGGCGGACGCTTATACCGGGGAACTGGTGGTCAAAGGCCCACAGGTCATGAAAGGCTACCTGAACCGTGGCCTGGAGACCGCTGCGGCTATTAGAGACGGCTGGCTTTATACCGGGGATATTGCGTGTATGGATGCTGAGGGATATACGATCATCCGCGACCGAGCTAAGGACATGATCAAGGGCAAGGGGTATGCCATCTTCCCTGCAGAAGTGGAAGATATATTTCACAGGAACCCGGACATTCAGAATGTGGCGGTTATTGGTGTGCCCGATGAAGAAGAGGGGGAAGTGGTCAAGGCGTTCATTGTGCTTCACCCTGACAGGAAGGGGAAAGTATCGACTGAAGATATTAAGGAGTGGGCTAAGAAAAACATGGGCTATTACAAGGTGCCTTCGATGATTGAGTTTCGGGATGAGTTGCCGACCACTCTGATTGGAAAAGTCTTAAGACGCGTGCTCAAAGAAGAGGAGATGAGTAAAAGAAAGGCGCAGGGCACAAGGCGTAAGGCGCAAGGTATAGAGTAAAAGGC
>JAFGFY010000084.1 GCA_016930795.1 Deltaproteobacteria bacterium | reverse complement strand
TTCACGGTAAGACCTATTTCAAGGCCATGGGGATTGACTATTCTTCCCTGCACGTTTACATCCGGCTTCAGTATCGTATCGTTGTCCCAGGGAGAATCAATGAATAGGCCGAAAGGTTCTACGGTCACCGTAACCGTGTCCGTGTATGTTCCCCAGGGACCTGTCGCGGTGATCGTGTATGTGGTGGTCCCCGTTGGTGATACGGCAATGGACCCGCTCTGGAAAACCTCTCCGATCCCATTATCTATGGTAACCGAAATGGCGCCTATGAAATTCCATGAGAGGGTTGTGGAGCCCCCATAGACAATCTCTTCATCATCAGCGCATATATCCACCTGGTAAATGGAGTACGCATAAGCCGCGCCCGGATAATCCGTATTCCCATAGGCCCCAGGTGCACCCACAACTGCATAGCCGCTATCTAAGGCAACAGACGTTCCGAACTGGTCATCCACCGTTGTCTCTCCAGAGGCCAAGGAGGAATTCAGTGTCCAGATGCCTCCATTCCGTTCAAAAACATACGCTGCCGGAGGGTCAGTCCAGCCATATTCGCCCGGAGCGCCCACAACGGCATAGTCGTCGTCAATGGCGACAGAAGAGCCGAAGTAGTCTTGGTCTTGCGGCTCAGCCGCCGTAAGTGTCCCCTGAATGGTCCATGTTTCTCCTTGACGATTGAAAACATAGGCCGCGCCCGGAGTAAACACTTCCGGTCCATGTTGACCTTCTGCACCAATGATAAGATATGGGTCATCAATGTCCACGGAATATCCAAACCGGTAGCCCGCATCATACCCCGCATCTTGATTCCACCACGCTCCATAGGCCCTAGTGAGTTTGGACTGTTCAACCCAATCGGCTCCTGAGCGTTTGAAAACATACGCGGCGCCGGATTCGTGTAACCAACCCCAGCGGTATAAGTACTCAGACTTTCCCCAAGCACCGACGACGATATAGTCTCCGTCAATGGCGACAGACCATCCGAATAAGTCGTTTGAAACGCCGTCGCTAGCCGTAAGCTTGGCCTCTTGCGCCCAAGTAGTCCCCTCACGTCTGAAAATATAGGAAGCTCCCGCCCCTTCATCGGCATACAAAGCGCCCACAACAGCGTAATCGCCGCTCATAGCCACGGAATATCCGAAATAGTCATATTCCGCGCCGTCGCCGGAAACAATCTTGGCCTGCTCGGACCAGGTTGAACCATCGTATTTGAAAACATAGGCTGCTCCTTTAAGATTATCGTCGCCATAGGCCCCTACAATGGCATAGTCGCCACTCAGCGCTACGGAATAACCGAAATAATCATCTTCCTGCCCGTCGCCGGCCGTGAGTTTGGCCTGCTCATTCAAGCCGGAATATAGATTATAAATTGAGGCGGAACCTGTATTATTCTCCTCACCCCAAGCACCAACAATAATGGAAGATCCATCCACATCCACGGAATATCCGAATTGGGCACCCAAGCTTGGGGTGCCAGGTGTCAGTCCCATCTTTTGTCGATCGATTGTGATTGGCCCATTGCTATAATCTACGACCGGATCATTTTCCCCATCTTCAATCACCGCGTACACGTAATATGTACCATCCAGCAACATAGAGACATCCCATACATACTCGTCATTCCCCTCTCCATCAGGGTCCTCACTCAATCCACTCACAATCAATGTGCCGTCCGCGTCGGCATCATTATCATCGTAATAAAGTGAGATGGTCGCATCGTCATCCGGGTCAAAATCCGTCCATTGTATCCCAAAACTCACAATAGCAGCATCGTCAATTCCGTCCGGTTCGGTGACTGTGATGGATGGCGGGCCTGTGCCTTCATCAATAGTGTAAATATATACGGCGCCTGACTCGGCACCTCTATCATCATCTCCTGAGGACCCTACAATGGCAGAGAGGCCATTTATGGCTACCGGAATTCCGAAATAATCATACTCCTCTCCATCACTGGCAGTAAGTCTTGCATGTTCTACCCAGGCCGAACCCTCCAATCTGAAAATATACGCTGCACCTTTTTCATTCTCGTCCCCGTCTGCACCTACAATGGCGTAGTCACCGTCAATGGACACAGAACCTCCAAAAAAGTCTCCTTCTTCCGCGCCGCCGGCGGTGAGTTTTGCCTGTTCCGTCCAGGTATCTCCGTCAAGCCTAAAAATGTACGCGGCCCCTAAACCGTAGTTAGCATAACGAGCACCAATAATGGCATATTCTCCGCAAATGGATACAGAGCTCCCAAAAAAACTCCATTCTCCCCCATCGCTAGCGGTTAGTTTTGCCTGTTCTACCCAGGCCGCGCCCTCCAATCTGTAAATATACGCTGAGCCTTTGTAGTTCTCGTCACCCCCTGCACCTACAATGGCGTAGTCACCGTCAATGGACACAGAACTCCCAAATAAGTCTCCTTCTTGCGCGTCGCCGGCCGTGATTATTGCCTGTTCTATCCAGGCCGCGCCCTCCAATCTAAAAACATAAGCTGCACCTTTGTCGTTCTCGTGACCCCCTGCACCTACAATGGCGTAGTCACCATCAATGGACACAGAAATCCCAAATAAGTCTCCTTCTTGCGCGTCGCCGGCCGTGATTTTTGCGTGTTCCGTCCAGGCGTTTTCATTACGCTTGAAGATATACGCAGCCCCTGAATCCACACCGTTTTCATCCTCCCAAGGTGATCCGACTATGGTGTAATCGTCATCAATGTCCGCCCAGTACCCAAACCCATCGTCGACCTCTGCATCACTAGCTTTGAGTTTGACTTCACCCGGAATACTCGACGTATGATCGATCGTGACTACACCCTCACTGTAATCTACGACCGGATCATTCTGGTCGTCATCAATGACCGCGTAAACATAATACGCGCCGTCTGCGATCGTTGAAGTATCCCATACATACTCGTCGTTTCCAGGTCCGTCCGGATCTTCACTCAGTCCCTCTACGATCAATGTGCCGTCCTCACCGGTGTTATCGTTATCATAGAAAAGGGAGATGGTCGCATTGTCGTCGGGATCATCGTCCGTCCATTTTATGATGTAACTTGTATCCGCTATATCATCCACACCGTCAGGTTCCACTATGGTCACAGTCGGAGGAAACTCTTCCATCTCAATCTCTACGTCCGTCACCAGGTCCGCGGTGATGGGAGTCACGGCACTCCATCGCTGGTCTCCACCCTGGTTTGCGCGGAATTTATAAGACCCTGCTGGAATCAGGAACTCCACCACACCGGATGTGTCCGTAGTTTGGAAACGGCTTAAATAGGATCCTGACTCTGTAAATAGATACACATCCGCGCCATCAAGATCAGCCCCTGAACGAGTCACATGGATATGGGCTAAACCGTGTGCGATCACAACAGAAACATCCATCCAAGTAAAGGTCTCTGACCAGAACTGTTGACCGAGATAATCGGCACGAACCTTATAGGACTGCTCAGGCAGATTGAAGGTCGCTTGACCGCCCGGGTCCGTCACCTGGGACCGACTTACGTATGATCCCGATGCTGTAAAGAGATAAACATTGATGCCTTCAATGGGATCGGAACTCTCCTGATAAGTCCCTTCGACCGTAATGATCACATCCTGGTGGGCAATGGTGAATTCACCTGAAAGGATCGTGGGCACTTCATAGACCTCAACTGGTAGCCCAGATAATCCACACGAATTTTGTATGTTCCCTCCGATAGATCGAAAGAGACCTGACCGTTTTCATCAGTGGTTCCCGATATGCTGAGATAGGAGCCTCCCTCACTAAACACATAGCAGTTGACGCCTGCGAGCGGATCAGACACATCCTTCTGAACCATCAGGGTAAACTCATGCTCAGCAGCCACAGCATTTGCAGAAAACGATACAGAGGAAAAGACATAAAAGAGAATGGATAGTATTTTCTTGGTTTTCATCATTGACTCCTAATCAGGTCTCGTGTTCTGAGTTTAGGTCTCAAGGGTTCCCCGATTTTGCTTCGGCAAACGCAGGACGGACCGCCTCGCTTGAGGCGGGATTGCCGAAAGCGTTCATGGTTAGTATTTTAAGTGATTTCAAGTTGTTGCGCCTCAAGCTCTAAGCTGGTAGACCTAATAGGGGAAAGCAGAGCTCAGGTATTCAGTTACGAGACACGCAACAAGAACATATCCATTTTCTGATGTCAATCAGGGAAAACCCTGATTTTTAGGGGAGAGAATCCTGTTTTTTCTATCAGGGAAAGGATGAACAGTGTGAAGAAGATACGGAGGATACTCTGAGAAGTGTGGTAAAGAACATGATCGACACACGTTATGATCGGCCTGTATGCCGCCCAGGCGTGCTTATCTTCGTAGGCTTGTTCAAAATCTTTTTTTAAATTACCATATTAAGGCTAAAGCAGTGCTGCCTTTAACATAGGCAGTGATTTCCTTTCTTGGTCGGACGGTTTTTTCTCCAACTGCCATTTAACTATATTGAGGCCATTGCCTCAAATATTTGAGAAATTTTATACGTTATCCTACAATCCGTTATACTGCCATCCCTAATCCCGGCAAGTAAAGCTTATGATTATATACCGTAGCGCCGATTATGCTCTTGGACGATTTCGGCGACTGCCCCACTTTTCCACTTCCACTGCCGCAAGAATGATCAGGCCGGTACCCAGCACCATTGCCCACTCCGTCATGCCCATGGGCGCGCTCTGAAAAACAGCGTTGAAGGCGGGCAGATAGGTGTAGAGCAGCTGGAGCAGTGTCATTATCACCACGCCGGCCCAGAGCAGGGGGTTACTGAAAAGGCCCAGTTCCCACACCGGTCGGGTCATGGAGCGGCAGTTGAACAGATAGAACATCTCGCCGAACACAAAAACGTTGACCGCCAGGGTCCGGGCCGCGGCCTCGTTGTCAGGAAACCGTATCAACTCGATCTTGAACAGTCCAAAAGCGCCGATAACCAGCATCAGGCTGACCATAAGAATCCGCAGGATCAGCGGCCGGGTGAGAATGGGCACGCCCGGATCCCGCGGGGGTCGCCGCATGATATCCCTCTCCTTGGGTTCAAAGGCCAGGGTCAGCCCCAGCAGCAGGGCCGTGGTCATATTGATCCAGAGAATCTGCAGCGGCAGGATGGGCAGTCGGGTGCCCAGCACGACGGCCGCCAGGATGATCAGGCCCTCACCGCCATTGGTGGGAAGCGTCCAGGTGATGAACTTGATCAGGTTGTCGAACACGCCCCGGCCCTCTTCCACTGCGGCCTTGATGGTGGCGAAGTTGTCGTCGGTAATCACCATGTCTGCCGCTTCCTTGGAAACTTCCGTGCCGGTCATGCCCATGGCCACGCCGATGTCAGCCCGGCGCAGGGCCGGCGCGTCATTGACCCCGTCCCCGGTCATGGCTACCACGTAGTCCCGTTCCTGCAAAGCCTCAACCAGCCGCAGTTTCTGTTCCGGCGACACCCGGGCGAAAACGGCTGTGCTGTCCGCTGTTGCCGCCAGCTGTTCCGCGTCAAGTTCCGCGATTTCCCTTCCGGTGAGAACCTCGCGGGTGTGGTAGGAGCAGGTTTCACCGCACAGGCCGATCTGGCGGGCAATGGCTCCGGCGGTGCCGGCATGGTCCCCGGTGATCATCTTGACCCGGATCCGCGCGGCTTGACAGGCGGCCACCGCCTCCATCGCCTCCGGCCGGGGCGGATCGATCATGCCCTGCAGGCCGAGAAACACGATACCCTCCTCCACGTCCGCATGGGTGATATGAGTGGTGCCGACCGGCATCTCCTTGCGGGCAAAGGCCAGAACCCGCAGGCCCTTTTCCGCCATGGACTCCACCCATTCGGAAATGGCTCCCGGACCGGCAATATCCGGTTCGCCGTCCGGGCCCAGAATGGCGGCACACTCCACGCAGATACTCTCAATAGATCCCTTGACATAGAGAACCGGCGGTTTTCCTTCTCCCGGGTCGTGGAGGGTGGCCATGTACTGGCGGGCCGACTCAAAGGGAATGGTGTCAAGCCGTGGCATCTCTTTTTCCAGTCGGCGGGGATCAAAACCGGCCTTGGCCACCACCGTGATCAAGGCGCCTTCCGTGGGGTCCCCCTCCACCTGCCATCCGGCTTCGCCTTTTTTCAAACGCGAATCGTTGCACAGCAGGCCGGCTTTCAGAAGTTCCGAAAGGGCGATATTGGATGAGGGGTCAGCCCCTTCTTGAACAGGAGAAATGGCGCCTTCCGGGGCATAACCAGTGCCCGACACCGTGTAACGGGAACCCCCGGCCACAATATCCACAACCGTCATCTGGTTCTGGGTCAGGGTTCCGGTCTTGTCCGAACAGATCACCATGGTGGAGCCCAGGGTCTCCACGGCCGGCAGTTTGCGGATGATGGCGTTGCGCCGGGCCATGCGGGAGACGCCGATGGCCAGGGTGATGGTGATGGCGGCCGGCAGGCCTTCAGGAATGGCGCCCACTGCCAGAGCCACCGACGCCATGAAAATCTCCACCATATCCTGGCCCCGGAGAAACCCCACCACAAACGTCAGGGCAGCCATGGCCAGAATGGCATAAAGAAGAATACTGGAAAAATGGTGGATCTTTTTTGTAAGGGGAGTTTCCAGCACATCCGCCGACGCAATGAGCCGATTGATGCGGCCGATCTCGGTGCGGTCCCCGGTGGCCACCACCACCCCCTGGCCGCTGCCGTAGGTGACCAGCGTGGAGGAATAGGCCATGTTGCGCCGGTCCCCGATGACCATGTCGGGGTCCAGTTTTTCTTCGGCTTTCTGAACCGGTACGCTTTCCCCGGTCAGGGCGCTCTCATCAACCTGCAACTCCCGTGTTTTTATTAGCCGCATGTCAGCGGGCACCTTATCCCCTGATTGCAGCAGAACCAGGTCCCCGGGCACCAGCAGTTGAGAGGGAATGCGCTGTTTTTCACCGTCGCGGACCACGGTCGCTTCGCTGACCATGGCGTTGGCCAGGGCCTCGATGGCCTTCATGGCCCGGGCCTCCTGTACAAAACCGATCACGGCGTTAACCAGTACCACGGCAAAAATCACCCCCGCGTCCACGTATTCGGCCAACAGCAGGGTGATCAGGGCTGCGGCCAGAAGAATAATGACCAGTGGTTGTTTAAACTGCGACAAGAAACGGATGAGTGGACCCTGACCCTTGGCCCGGGTCAGTTCATTGGCACCGAGACGGGCCGATCGCTCCTCTGCAACCGCATGAGAAAGGCCGCTGGTTTCGTGGGACTCAAGACTGGAAATGGTCTCCCGCACATCGAGGGTGTGCCACGTTTTTTCAGGAAGACTAAACATGATCAACTCCGTTTCCGTATTTTGATCTTTAAAAAAGCTGGCACCATGAGGGTTGAGTTGAGTTGATAAGGCTTCCCTTTTATTCGGGCGTTTTCGTATTGCTCTTCGGGAGAAGTATATTTTTTGGCATGGGCATTTGAAACCCAGGAGGAGCTACACCCATTTAGCAATGAATATTCAATAACATCCTACCATGCCGGATTTTTAGTCGGCCCTATCCATTTTTCAACACCTTCGTTATAAATCACGCGTTTACTGAACAGCCACTCACCATTCACCTTCACCATTTCATCCTCATAGTGTCCGTAACCGTCGAATACGGCTTTTCTCTCGGGATTATTGTTTGAATAGTGGAACCAGTAGGCCCTTCCGACAGCCTTATCACCATCTACTTTTATGACGATATTACTGATGTTATGACGCCCCGTCGCCTGGTATGGTCCCTTGGGGCCTTCACCGGCAGAGTGATCAAATACGGAACTTGCCTCTTCAATCGCCTTTCGGATCGCGTCACGTCCCTGAACTTTATACTCGATGATATCCAGAATACCATCCTCAGTGAAGGTCGATACATAGGTGTCCAGATCAAAAAAATCCAGGGCAAACAAATACCGCGCCTGGAGATCCTCAATCAATGCACGGTCTTCGGCATAGTTGCCATAGCTACTGATATTTGTACCAGTAGTCGAACATGAGGGCAGTAACAAGGAAACTGCAATAATAGAGCCTAGTAAAATTCCAATATGCTTTTTCATTTGGTTTCTCCTTTTTTTGGATTTTTAAGTCTTTCACTCGAACCCTTGGACCCTGGAATCCTCGATCCCTTTCTCCCTAATACACCATCAGTCCGATACAGGGAGAAAAAAGGGAGAAGAGGTCAATGATCATAAAAGTCTATCTCACTCCCACCCGGTCTTTGTCCCATAAGGCAACACCAAACCGGTTGCCTCTATATCGTATATTTTCCCTTTTTTAATTTTAAAGAAATGAATTGCAGGCATATTAAAGTTCCCCTGCCACGCCGGCACACTCATCTCTTCTAAACCTACCTTGAGCTTCATGGTTTTGAGTTTACTGTCATGATACAGATTTGAAAATCCTACGGCCAGCCCCTTCTGTTCATCGATGACCAGCAGACGGCGATTTCTGATTTCGGATATATAACCCCATACACCGGCAGTGATCTGGCCTTCACATGTATTGGGTGCAAGTGTAAGGGCCCTGGCCAGTTTCATCATTTCCGGGTCCACTCCCTCAGGCGGTGCAAAATCCCTTGGTGCCTCCTTGGTTTCAGGGAAATCTTCTTTTGTCCCTCCCACGGATATACCGCCATTCTCACGGCGTTGACATTCCCGGGCAAATGGCGCGAGTGTTCCGTCTTCACCTGTCAGGGCATCATAATAGGAAAGCCCGATATCGAGCATTTGCTCCCTGGGAGTCCGGTCCTCAGGCGCGATATCTTCTACAAGTCCGGGACGGGGTTTTTGCAAATTATGTATGCTGATTTCATCCCTTTTAACGACGTGATGTTCAACTTCAGAGATTTTACCCCGCCTCACAGCAAGACGAACCCCAAGCAGAATGTCCTCATTGTTCTCCTTCATCATAAAAAGACCGGCCACCTGCTGATTGACCGGATCGGCAGCGTATACCTGGAATTCGGAAGGACCGCCGGAGGCTGTTTCCCATAGGCCGTATCCAATAGGAATCTCAGCGGTATTTTCCGTATATTTTAAATACCTATCAAAAGGAACGGCTGATGGATCATGTGAAACCAGTGCCGCCAGGTAGTCTTTCATAAGATTGACAAGGCCTTGCCGGTCACGAGTCTGGCATTGATACGCAAATGAAGTAGTGGATAATAAAAAAATGACCAATGTCATGCATACTTTTTTCATTATCATTTCAAGTCCCTCCTCTTGTATCGGATCATCGAATACTCTGTATCTGATCAGACATCCCCTGCTCATAGGTACTCCAACCGGAATTCATACCATAGGGGCACCTGTGAAAAATAGCTTCAATTCGTCGAATATTATCTTTTTCTATTTTAAATAGTTCCGCAAGCTGCCATGTCCAGTTGAGGGAATCATGGTCAAAAAAAGCAAAGGCAAACGCGATCCCGCGCTCTCGATCCACAGCCACAAATCGACGGTCCCGGACCCGTGTTATAAAACCCATGGTCCCTGACTCGAACTGCTCCTTGCATCCCCAGTGTGATGAATAGATGGTGGCAGTCTTTGGATCGGGACGTTTTTGTCCCTCGGGGACAGGGACATTGGTGGCCGGCATGCCGTTTTCAACGCGGTGACAGTCATCGGTAAAGGGATAATAGCCTTTGCCATGATCATTCTTCTGCAATCCGGAAAAGTAATAGTTGGCGGTCTCGATCAGTTCTTCCCTAGATGCCCGTTCTTTTATCGGAATAGGTTCCATGAAGATTTCATGGGGCGTCCCCAGTTTCTCTACACTTTCACCGGTTGAAATATCCCCGGTCATGCCCATAGTGTCACTGGCCGGCCTGATAACGAGCTGTTCGGCCTCGGTAATCAGCTTATTCACTATCTTTAGCCTGATGGCCAAAGCCACCATTTGACCCTCCCCCTGACCATTGCCTCCGGCTTCACGGGCAGTGCCTAAAAAGGCGATCTGTTGTGTTTCCACATCAGGAATATAGAATTTGTAGTTACCCTTTGCGGACATATTAAACCACAGTCCTTCGCTGCCAAGGGGCAGCCTGACTCCATTCTCGGTAAATTTGCAGTTCCTTGAGAAAAGCTCAAGGCTTGGATCATTTTCAAGCATTGCATCCATATACCTGTCAAGATAGTTCTCCAGGCAGGCGCGGTCGCATGGGTTATTATCTCCCTGGGCGCTAGCCGGTATGGGAAGAAAAATGAAAATTAAGGCAATAATGAAAACTCTGATTCGCATATAAATTCCTCCTATTTTGAATTTATTCAGCACAAACAAAACTATCCGCATTATTGACATCGCCTCCCTTGTATCGCGCCACAAGTGGGTACGGACAAAGGGGTCTTGTTATGCCTGGAAACGAACTGCCCGCTGCTATGATTCGATCTGGAGCGCGCCCTTCCTCCACCCAGGCCATAATCGCTTCGAGCATATCAAAACGGTCGGTGGCCTGACCGCCATCGCAATGACACATGCCCGGGATAAAAAATATTCGTACGGAATTCCTGATAGACTCACCATTGACTCTGACTGCTTCATCATACCAGCCGGCAAGCACGCTTGAGGCCATGCCCTGATCGGAAAGCCCGTTATAGACTATCATTTTCCCATGACGCGCGAAGGTCTCCAGAAATGTTGAATCAGCATCGCTTATAGCGCCAGTATGACGGGTTCGTTCTACATCCAGATCAAAATCAAAATCAAGGGGATCAAGGTCAGGATCAGGGGGCGTTAATTGGTAATATTTCATATTGCTTAAACCTAGTG
This sequence comes from Deltaproteobacteria bacterium, assembly GCA_016930795.1. GTDB lineage: Bacteria > Desulfobacterota > DSM-4660 > Desulfatiglandales > HGW-15 > JAFGFY01. The sequence continues at coordinate 22,670 of JAFGFY010000084.1, read as the reverse complement.
TCGCATCAGCGGCATCCCATTCTCCTGTTCCGGATGACCCAAAGTGCATGGCCCTCCAGATCGGATCAGCAATGCCTGTATCATAGTTGTATGGGCCGTAAAGGGACCTCCCGTCACTGGTGCGCGGACCGTTATAGATATCCCGCAGCGCGCCCACCTGTTCTTCAGAAAGACAGTTTTCTGTTTTGCCGGATTTACAGGTCAGAACAGCGGGGTCATAATCGCACCCCTGCCAGTCATTGATAAGGCCGTCATCGAGTCCGTCCAGCGCGTCGCAATGTCTAAGCACGCTGTCAGCCACAAGCCGTAGATCGCCATCGGAAAAGGCTCGCGAGATAATGGGACGTCCTTTTTCATCCTTTGGTGCAATGCGGGCAGCCACCTGGAGATTCCACATTTGGTCAACAGCAATCCTGGAGAATTTGATGGAAGGATCGCCTGCCACTATGCCATCGAAATAGAGTGGAAAACGCTGAGATGCCATCAATCCCTGACGGCCGCCATTGGAACATCCCAGCAGGTAAGAGTAGGATGGCGTAGAGCCGTAATATTTTTCGATCAGTTCCTTTGCCTTGAGGGTAACTTTGTCAAGGGCATTATATGCATAATCGATACGGGCCTGCTGGTCAAGGCCGAAGGAGCCGTCAAGCCAATCGCTGCGATGCCCCCCATCAGTGGAAACAACCGCAAAACCGCGAGCCAGGGCGGAGGGCCTTACTGAACCGAAAATATCGCCTAAGGCCGGAGCAAGTCTGCCATCCATGCCGCCCCCGCCATGAAAGGCAAAGCGGCCGTTCCACTTTGTGGGCATGCGAAGATCAAAACCCAGGCCGAACTTGCGCCCGCCTTGACCAATTCGGGGATTGAGCATCCCTTGAACTAGGCAATGTTCGGGAAGCGACTCGCCACTACCATCGATAACGCCACTACCATCCGGCACAGGTGCCGGAGCGGCAGGGATAATCTCCGCCTTTTCAACCACGAAATCCCGTGTTGCAAAGACAGCAATAGACGCGCAGCGTGAGGTCTTGGCATTTATATCCGCCTCGGAAACTGCAGGAAGCGGGAGTAAACTTGCAGGCAACACATAGAAAAAAGTTCGTAAGACGAGAATTTTAAATGATAGATCTTTAAAAAAGCTTGATTTGAATCTCATAAAAGCACCTCCCTTGCTGCTTGCATCAGACTATATTAGCGGATTAACTTCAACAGGCGGATGATTATAACATGTATGGCAGCTCACCCATATTAAGATAAAGGATTTATTGCGCGATTTTACTGGCAATAGAATCCAAAACCATACCCTGTTCTTCGGCTATAAGGTAAGGTTCCGGTTACGGCCATGCGCTTGTCTGCACAATCACAACCCGTCTAGCGGGATTGACATATATGCACTGTCCATAGATTCCTATGGCCATGAATTTGAATCGGGATCTCCTTTATGCTCTCTATATTTGACGCCGGTAGCCATCTGCAGAAGGTTTTTCACGCTGACACCCCTGTGAATAATAGACTCACCCATCGAAACTTCCGAGTCATAATCATCTTATCGTCCATATGTTTTAGCCTATTATCATGCCGCCGATTCACAACGACTATACTCAATTTTTATGCAATTTATTGCCATTCGTTTTTTCCGCTTGCTGTATTCCCGTAACAGGAATGCGAAAATAACATTAAAACTAAGCACGTCAGAAAGCGGAAGTGCAAACCAAATTCCAGTCAAACCCAACAGGTTCTCCAACAGGAACAGTAAAGGAACAAAAAGAATAAATTGTCGAACCAATGACAGCCACAAGGCCGTGCCCCCCATTGATAATCCCTGAAAAGCCGTAATAAACAGAATGCTCGGACCAATAAATACCATCGCTGAAAGCATGATACGCATACCCGGAATTGTCACATTGAGCCCCTCGGAATCTTTTATAAAAATTCCGACAATTTCTGGTGTCCATATTTCAATGATGATTGTGAATAGGGCCAGGAGAATGACCATTCCAATGGTTGAGAGTTTAATTGATTTCCATAGCCGTTTCTGGTTTCCCGTCCCTAGGTTATAGCCGACAACAGGCAGTAAGGCGTTTGAAACGCCCATGATCGGCATGAATGCCAAATCTGAAAGTCGCATTGCAATGCCGACCGCAGCGATGGGTATCGAACCATAAATTGATACCAGCTTGTTAAAAAGAATAAAGGCCAGGCTTTCGGTTAACTGCTGAACGGAAGCCGGTGCTCCGACATAGTATATCTTTTTTAATATAAGCCACCGTGGTATCAGGTATTGTCCCCTAAGTCTGAAAGAGGTCTTGTTTCCCAGAAGGTAAAAAAGGCCGATCAACATTCCGGCTCCCTGAGATATAACCGTGGCAATCGCCGCTCCTTTGATTCCCATCCCGGGAAAAGGTCCAAGTCCCAGGATTAATAACGGGTCCAGAATAATATTCAGAATACTTGATGTTACCATGATTATGGTTGGTTTGACAGCATCTCCTGATCCCCGAATAAGACTTCCAACAAGAATAACAAATACATTTGCCGGCGCGCCGAATGAAGTTACAATCAGGTAAGTCTTTGCATAACTCATGATATTCTTTGTTGCGCCTAAAAAGATGAGGATTGTTTCAGAAAACAGAATGACAGGCATCAAGAAAACCAATCCCCATATAATACTGAGGGAAAAGATATGACCTGCTGTGAGATTTGTTGTTTTGAAGTTCTTTTCACCAAAATTTTTTGACACTAACGCGCCAATGCCTGTACCAGTCCCCATACCAACCGCCATCGCCAGTATCTGATATGGGAATACAATCGTAAGGGCCGCTATCGCCTCATGACCAAGTTGTGCAACCCAGAAGGTATCTACAACATTATACAAACTGAAAGCGATGTTAGCTGTAATACCGGGCAGACTTAATCTGACCAGCAATGAAGCCAATGGAGCGCTTCCAAGTCTTTCGGTATGTTTCTCCATGAGTCTTTTTTGATATAATTAGTAATAAGAACAGTTTTGAATACGAACAATAAATGAGTCTTAAGCTATTGTCAATTACGAAATCAAGTTGCCAATGACCCGGCATTTCATCCGAAGCCCTGGATTAATATTCACCTTGACACACGAAATATATCTGCCTATTCTCTACGAAAATAATGAGAAACTAACGGATTATGCTAATAAGTGTCTATCCATATTTTTGGATATCTTGATTGTGAATAAGTGATATGTCATTACAATCTTATTTTCTATTCTGCGGAACAAATAAAAGGCATTAAACTCCAGGGCAAGCCCTGGACCCATAATGAAAGGTTTATAATCCCGCCGCAATGCCTAAAAGGGACAATATGAAAGAAAAGATCAAAAGTATTATCAGTGTGATGGAAAAACTTGATGATATTTACTTCTCAAATGTCCAGATCGTAGGCAAGCGCTTGAGCATGAAGGATCCCTTCGGCGAGCTGACAAGCAAACAAGTTCAGGCGGTATTTAAAATGAGCAGGATTTGTCCCTGCACCCTGACAGAGGTTGCGCGAATACTCAGGATTTCAAAATCATCCGCTTCAACTCTAGTAGAAAGGCTTGTTGTAAAAGGAGTTATCGAAAGAAGGCAGGACCCTAATAACAGACGAAAAGTCCTTATCACCCTCTCGAGTCAAGCCCGTAAATTTCAGAAGGCCCTGGAAGAGGAATTGGTCAAGGAATTGGTAAAAATAGGTGAGACCATAAACCCTAAAGACCTGAAGAAGTGGGTTGAGGTCTATAAGGCCATTGATGTGGCTATATACAAAATATATGGTTAGAAAGAACCTTCCGGTTTTCTCACGGAGGCCTTCATGGGAGACCTCGAATTTTCTGTTCCATACAACAACGATCCCGGGACTTTAACGGAGATTTTTAAATTCAAGGAGTGCAACGGGAATCGCATAAGAGAAATCTATCTTTCCGGTCCTCAGGAATATGCCGGTTCAGGTCGGATATCCCGAGAACAATCCTTCGATGACTTTGCGGATACCGTGAATAGGATTCATCAGGAAGGGATCCGCGTTAATCTGCTTCTGAATTCTGTTTGTGAAGGAAGCGACTGGTATTCGCCCCATGTGTTAAACAAAACAATGAACTACCTGAAACGTGTTTTTGAAGATTCCGGTGTAGAAACCGTAACCATCGCGAACCCCATGTATATCAGGGAGGTTCGAAGGCGTTTCCCGCAGGTGGAGATCTGTGCCTCGGTTCTGTCTGATATTGATTGTATCGATAAAGCCATCATCTACAAAAAGGCAGGCGCCGACGCTGTCACGCCCGATGTAAATATCAACCGCAACCTCAGTCTTCTGAAAAAGATCAGGGAAAAAACGGGGTTGGAAGTCAAACTCATGGTCAATGAGGGCTGCCTGTTCAAATGCCCTTTTCGTAAGTTTCACTTCAATTATATCTCCCACAAGTCGAGGAATCCCGGGGCGGATGGGTTTAGGGGCGAGGACAATGTTTTCAGTCTGAATTGTATTCAGGTGACGAAGAATGATCCCGCCCAATTGCTTAAGTCAGGATGGATTCGTCCTGAAGACCTTGAACGGTATGCTGAAATTTCCACCTTTTTCAAACTGGTGGGAAGAACCAGTTCCACCCGAATGATTCGCCGATCCCTGGAAGCCTATATGCAGCAGGCCTGGAATGGCGATCTCCTTGAACTGATGGCGGGCAATCTCTATTCCTATGGTATGTCCAACTTGATGCACCTGGATAACCGCAGCCTGGATGCCGTGGGTTTCTTCGAAAAAATCACGACCTGCGATCATGAATGCATAGACTGTGATTTCTGCGCACAGCTTGCCGCTAAATTATTAAAGCGCGGCGTCTTCACACCTGAAAAGATCAAAGATATGGGCCTGCAGTAGTTTGAGCCCACAGCTTCCTTCCTCAGATTAATATCCCTGCCCTAATAAGTTTCCCCGAGAGAACGCCATATATCCATCATTTGATTTTTGCGTTGACACAATGCTCATCATCATATAGTTTTCGCTGCCAAAAACAAATTCGCAACATCTCATCTCATTCATCTTTCATCCGCGTTTCGGATCATTTCATCAGCCGGGAGTGAAGTATGATAGATCAGAGCCGACCCTGGACCTGGGAGGTACCCGAGTCCAGCAAAACAATCAAAGATAACACGAGTCGCCAGGATGCCTTCGACAGGGTGACGGGACAGGCGGTTTATACACGGGATGTGAAACTCCCCGGTATGCTCTATGCCAAAACACTCACCTCCCCTTACGCGCACGCCAAGATCAAACATATGGACACGAGCGGGGCGGAGAAGATCGATGGAGTGCGGGACATCATGAAATTCGATGACCCCGACATTTCGATTGAACGGGGCATCGGTTCCGATACGGGTTCTATGTACAGCATTCTAACCCTTCCGGGAACAAGCGATTTCTACCAGCATCCCATGGGAGTGGCCGTTGTCGCCGACAGTGAGGAACTGTGCGACCGCGCTTTAAGGGAGATAAAAATAGAATGGGAGGAGCGCCCGTTCATTCTCGATATGGAGGAATCTTCAAAGCCGGATGCCCCAAGGATTATGACGGAAGTCATGCCCATGCGCTTTGTTTTCGGAGGATCGAACAGAGAGTCGAGCAATGAGTCCAATATCGTACTGACGGGTGGGAGAGAAATTGGGGATGTCGAGAAAGGTTTTGCCGAAGCGGATAGTGTCATAGAGTATAAAATCCACCGGGGGATGAATTCTCCCGCTGGTGTGGAAGCCATGGTATGCGTGGCACAGTGGAAAAACGATTATCTCGATCTGTGGGTACATCATCAGTCCAATCCGCAAAGAAACCTCACCACATCAGGAATGAGTATGGGAGAGCCTGTTTCAGGAATGCCCTTCATGAGAGGCGGGCCTGGTTCCGTTCAGGAAAACCCTTCTGAGGCCAGTACCCACTGGTCCAAGATCACCGTCAGATTTCCCTACCAGGGCTCATGGTTCGGGGGTCTGGCTTGGCTGGCCTATTCCGATCTCTTTATTAAACTCGCCGTCATACTGGCCAAAAGGGCCGACGGCAGACCGGTGAAACTTTTATATGACGAGAGCAATTTTTATTGCGGTGGGGATGAAGCCGGAACCTATATCTGCAAAGTCGGCGCTAAAAAAAACGGGACCATTACCGCCTACCACTGGCACATGGTGGGAGTGCGCAATCCCGCCGTTGACAAGACCTATGAATGTACAAAAATCCCCAATATTCGGGGCACCCAAACATGGGCGTTCATCAACAAGGGGCACCAGGCGTGCTTCCGTCACGGGGCGGCTTCCTGCGTCCCCCATAATGTCATGTTCGATATGGTTGCCGGCGAATTCGGGCTGGATCCCACAGAAGTCGCGCTGGTCAATGACGGGTGCAAGGGACACGATTGGGACTGGATCACGCAATATCAGAAGGAGAATGGATTCCCTCAGAGGCACAGCCTCAAAGAAGTTATTGAAATGGGAAAGACGGCCATCGACTGGGACCGTAAGTTGCATGCCCCCGGTGCAAAGCGACTCAAGAACGGACGAATGCACGGTATGGGGTTCACGTCCGTCAACGCGTGGCATTGGGGCCGCGGAGCCATGTCGTTTGTCAGTAATTCCTATGCATGCCTCATGCTGCGCGACGGGAAAGTCACCATCGTCGGACTCCGATGCGACATGGGTATCGATACCGAATCCGCCTATCGCCATTGCGTGGCCGCCGAACTGGGCATGAAGTACGAAGATGTACTTATTCAGGTTCAGCATTCGGACAACAGCGCTTATTGCCTGGCCCAGCCTGCCGGTTCCAGTGGTACCGTAAACGCCACGGTTCAGCTGGCCACCGCCGCGCTGGAGCTTAAGCAGAAGATCCTGGATCAAGCGGCGTCGCCGATGCAGGGAGGGATGCCGGTATTCATGTTTTCTATTATGGGCGGAGGCCCCAAATCATTCCGGGGTATGGATTCCGCGAACCTTGATATCAAGGACAGCTATGTTTTCGAGAAGGCCAACCCGGAGAACAGGGTACCCGTCGGCCAGGCGGTGGGCGGCTTTATGTATACGAATCCTATCATCGCGCACCCGGATGTCGGTTCTCCCATGGATATGATGTCGAACGGAATGATGAGGGAAGAGACATATGTCATGGGCAGGCAGGCGCACTTCATAGAGGCCGAGGTGGATACCGAAACCGGTATGGTCTTCGTAACGAATGTGGTATGCGTCAACGATATCGGGCACCTGTTCAACCGGCGGGGCGCCGAAGCGCAACAATATGGCGGCACTATTATGGGTTTGGGTAGAAGCGCGACTGAAGAAAAAATCTACTGTCCAAAAACGGGTGTCGGATTGAATTTCGACCACATCAACTACCATCTCGGAACGATGAATGACTACCCAACCGTCGACTGCCGTCTAGTCGAAACGCACCTGGGATACAGCCCATACGGCGCGTTTGGAATCGGCGAGAATATCGGCGCCGCTATGTCAGCGATCACCTCGTCGGCCGTTTACAATGCGACCGGAAAATGGGTTCTTGATTATCCAGTGACTCCCGACAAAGTCCTCAAAGCCCTCGGGAAGATATGAAAGAAGACGTGATAATCATCCAAAAATCCCCTTTTTCACGCCTTTGATACACGCTATGGCCTTCGATTATGGATCTTAAGCGCCCATCGTTTGTCATATTTTATCGCAAGGAGCCAGAACAGCGATTTGATTGATTTATGAATGAAGTGAATCAAATGACGTTTTCTATGAATGAGTGGCTTTTCATTTTCATATGTAACCTTTTTTGAAAAGTCGTGTATTAAAGAAACAGTATAATTATCCCGCTTTTTAAGCCTGTTAAATCACGAAAAAAGGGGATTAGGAATTGAAAAACATGAACAGGATATCTTTTCGCAAAAACAATCAATTCACTCCTTCATCTCTATGCTTCGATATCTATTCAGCAAGAAAAGGTTTTTCGAAATTATTTTTTTTGTTTACAACACTCTTTTTAATGACACTGGCACAACAGGTGTTCCCCGATGACGGTATTACCATAAACGTGGGGGATACTCCTATTCGCATTCCCCGGATAGAGACTGCTGTTAAAATCGACGCTATACTTGATGAGGAAGCCTGGCAAAAAGCGGTCAAAATTAATGCTAATATCGAGGTCCGCCCGGGGGAAAACATCCCTTCACCTGTTAAGACCGAGGCCTGTCTCGCCTATGATAGGGAAAATCTATATGTCGCGATCATTGCCTATGATCCCGAACCGTCGAAGATTCGTGCGCATATTTCGGAAAGGGATAAAATCGGCAGTGACGACTGGGTGCTGATTCTTTTCGATACATTTAATGACCAGCAGCGGACATATGATTTCATGTGTAATCCATTGGGAATTCAACACGATATGATTGAAACGCCCAATGGCAACGGAGAATATGATGCCATCTGGGATTCAGACGGCCGTATAACTGATGAGGGATATATCGTTGAAATGGCTATTCCTTTCAACTCGCTTCCGTTTCAGAACTCCGAGGGTGATCAGATTTGGGGGTTCGATGTCGTACGGAGTTACCCGCGAACCGTGCGCCATCATATTGGGGCTTTCCCAAGAGACCGCAATAACAACTGCTATATGTGTCAGTCCCTGAAACTTGTCGGGTTTAAGGGAGTGAAACCGGGGAAAAATCTTGAATTGGATCCGACTTTTTCCGCGCTGATCACACAGGAACGTGAAAACATCACTTCCGGCCCGTTTAAACAGAAAGAGCGGAACATAGAGCCCGGCATCACGGCACGCTGGGGCATCACACCGAATATCATGCTGAGCGGAACACTAAATCCTGACTTTTCGCACGTTGAATCTGACGCGTTGCAGATAGACATTAACACTAAATTCCCCCTGTATTATTCAGAAAAACGACCGTTTTTTCTTGAGGGAGCTGAGATTTTCAGAGGCCGTTTTAATCTTGTTCACACAAGAACACTGGCGGAACCGGCGTGGGGGATTAAGGTCACCGGAAAAGAGGGAAAACATACCCTGGGATTTTTCTCCGCGCATGACAGGGTCACGCCTCTCGTCTTCCCCGGCTCGGAGGGAGGAAACGACACTACGCTGTCTACCAAGAGCATTGGGACTGTTTTGCGCTATAAATATGATGTGGGAGAATCCTCATTCATTGGAACAACAGTCACTGACCGTGAAGGAGATGAATATCATAATCGTCTCGTGAGTATTGACGGAGAACTGAAATTTACTGCAAAGGATCAATTCAATTTCCAGGCTGTTGCTTCAAATTCCGCATACCCCAAAGATATTGCCGACGAATTTGATCAGCCATATGGGGATTTCAGCGGTTCGGCATACAGAGTCAATTATGATCACCATACGGATAAATATTCTGTTTTTGCACGATATGAAGAAGTGGATCCGGATTTTCGGGCGGATATGGGTTTTATGACCCGCGCGGGGTATGATTACAATGAAATAGGAGGAGAATACCGATGGCGTCAGGGGCCGGACCATTGGTATAATTTGATATCCATATATGCAGGCCATGAAATGAGAAGAGACAGTCTGGGAAACACATTGCATAAGGTATATGGGACTCAGCTTTATTACAATGGGCCTCTTGAGTCCTATTTTGGAATATACAGTGAATTTGGAAAAGAGGGCTACAATGGAAAGGAATACGATGCCGATGAATTCTTCGTGTGGGGCGGTATTACACCAAACGGTTCAACAACTCTGAATTTTGAAATAAGTGCCGGAGATCAGATTGACTATGACAATTCAAGACATGGCAAGCAGTACACGATAAACCCGAGTATTGAACAGAAGATCGGTCGCCATTTTACGCTTTATGTAGATCACAGGTTCCAAAAAATGACGGTTAACTCGATGAAACTTTATGATGCCAATGTCACCAATGCTCGACTCACGTACCATTTCAACCGCCGGACCTTTCTCCGTGTCAATCTTCAGCACGTGGATTATAGCCGAAATCTTGATAACTACCTTGAAGAAAATAGAGAAAATTTCGACGCAAATAACAGAAATCTATTTACCCAGCTCCTTTTCTCATACCAGATCAATCCCCAGACCGTTTTCTACCTTGGGTATTCGGATAATTATTTGAATCGCGATTACACTGATGAGATGGGCAGATTGGACGATGGCCTCATACAGACTAACCGTACATTCTTCACCAAGATCGGATATGCATGGAGATTGTAACTGCTATTTCGTCTCCTTGATTCTGATTTCGAACAGCTTGGGCCAACGTTTTCCTGTGACAAAGAGTCTGTCTTTCTCAGCATCATACGCAATACCGTTCAGGACATCGACTTCCTTGCTCATCTTGAATTTCTCAGTAAGACCGGCGAGGGAGATCCGCCCGGTCACATGACCGGATTGTGGCGAGATGATCACGATCTCAGAGGTGTTGTAGACATTGGCGAAGATCTGCCCTTTCACCATCTCCAGTTCGTTTAACATGGATATGGGAAGCCCGTTGTCCGTAACCTTCAGACGCCCCGTTTCTTTCATCGTCTCCGGATCAAAAAATCGGAGTCTCGACGTTCCGTCACTCATAATGAGTCGGTCATTATCGCGGGTCAGGCCCCAGCCCTCACCGGAATATCTGAATGTCTTCTTCAATTCGAATGTCAGGGCATCGTAGACAAAACCGGTGTTGGATTTCCACGTGATTTGCACAAGCCGGTCTTCCCAGTCCGTGAGTCCCTCTCCAAAATATTCTGAGTGGAGCATCTTGGTCCGAACGACTTCGCCAGTCTTCAACCTCACTTTTCTTAGGCTGGAGCCTCCATACAGACCGGTGCTCTCAAACAAATATCCGTCGCGATAGATCAATCCCTGTGTAAACGCTGAGGGGTCATGAGGGTATGTGTTTACGATTTCATAGTCGTACCATTTCCGGCCTTCATCTGAAAATGTAACTCGCTGGTCATTTATGCCTTGGCCGACTAGGTAGACGCCTCCCACTATCAATAACACAACTAGAACCAGGACCACGTTTCTATGAAATGGCTTAATCGGTCCTTGTTTCCGTTTTTTCTTCATATGTCGTTCCTGAGACCTTGGCTCAAAATCAGTATGTCTTTCCCGTCTCATTGACCATGGGCACGAACCGTACGGGAAGTCTCCTTTCTTCTTTTAACCTGTCCCCTATCCTCCTCAATAAAACCAGCGTTTGATCGTATGCCTCACCCACCGGAATAATCATCCTTCCTCCCTCTTTCAACTGTTTCTTGAGAGGCTCGGGAACATGTGTTGGGGCACAGGTTACAATGACCGCGTCGTAAGGCGCGTATTCTTCCCATCCTTCATAGCCATCGCCAATCTTAACCTTCACATTTTCATAGCCCAACTCATTTAACAGGCCTTCCGCTTTCCGGCCTAATGATGGGATGACTTCGACTGTAAATACATGGTCACATAATTCGCCCAAAATAGCGGCCTGATACCCTGAACCGGTCCCTATCTCCAACACCTTGTCGCTCCTTGATAGACTCAAGACATGGGTCATATAGGCAACGATATAAGGCTGAGATATGGTCTGTCCTTCTCCTATGGGCAGGGGACGATCCTCATAGGCATGGGGAATATATCTGTCCGGAACAAACCGATGACGCTCAACCCTAAGAAAAGCGTCGACCACCTTCTTGTCGTCAATTCCTCGCGCCCGTATCTGGTATTCAACCATGCGTTTCCGCTCTGAGAAATATGACGAGGGGGTTGTGTTATCAGAAGCGTTTGTGTTGCCCATGTTGCACCCCATATGAATTGTTAGTCCAATGAGAAGCTGACAGATACATACGACTGTCTTAGGCTTTGACATAACTCACCTCATAACGAGACCTTTGAAAAATGCTCAATTTTATTCAAGGTCAAGGAAGACGAAAATTCTAACCACAAAAATACCTCGAGTATTTCAAGGATTAGAATTTGAGCCTGACGCCAAGATTGGGCAAAAGGGGGCTTTTTTCAAAGGTCTCATAACATTGAACACGGATACTGCAGAGGCTCTTGTTCTCCTCAAAGATTATGAGTAACCCTAATTATAGGGTAATATTTGAACAATCATCCTGTCAATCCCTTTGCTTATGAGTTCAAGTTGGCGAAATCCTCCGTATGACAGAGGTATATTGACTTGAAAATGGTGACAATTATGGGGGATCTTTCAGAAGAAGAGAAACAGAGTTCAGTGCAACGAATTGATTTTGATGGAGCCACCGTGCGGAATCGAACCGCAGACATCCTCATTACGAGTGAGGTGCTCTACCGACTGAGCTACGGTGGCTTGTCAGAAAATAGTACGAGGATGCGGTTGCCATTCTCGTGGACAGGGATTCGTGACAGGTTTGTGGTATATCAGTTTTGACAGGGATGGTCAATCCATTTAAAAAGGCTGACCCCCTTTTTTCTAGTGCTCCCGGCTGACTCATCAGGTTCTGAGAAAACTCCTGACCAGTCTCTCCCAACCCAATTCCGGCATGTGGCCATAGATATTATTGGCCAGCAGACCTCCGTCAGTAGCCAGAGGGCCTGCTGTCTCCTCGATGACCTCGTAGAGACGCTCTACTTCACCCTCCATAAACTCAGCGCTTTCCGTATGGATCATCAGATTCTTCAGGTCTTGACGCAATGTCTTGGTGTGAATAGTCATCACCCATCCGTCCGAATAAGGATCTTGTCCTGCAGCATTCCCTTTTTCTCTCAGTTTGGCATTGACGGCCGTGACCACGCCACTTACCGGGGACATAAGACTGGCCCTGTGTGTGCTACGCACCACATCAATATTCACCTTCCCCTGTTGTATCTCCTTTCCTACGAGGGGGGTCTGAATACGGTCAAACGGCCCCAGAAGACGTAGGGCGAACTCGTCTATCCCCACCCTTACCGTGGAGCTTTCTTCAATCTTGATCCAGGTGTGTCCGGAATGGAGATAATAGCCCTGAGGAATTCTGAATCCTTTGATATCAAGCACGTCAACCGGACGAACCACTGCGTGCACGACATATTGATCGTGAAAATATTGGTCGAAGTCGCAGTTGGAGCATCGATAATCATGGGTACACGCCCTGAATGAAATGTTTCCTTTCATATGATGGACACAGGGTCGCCGGAATGCAGGCCGGGTCCTCATCGCTTCCTGCCATGATATGATCTTGCCCCGCTTTCCCTTCGGGACTTTGCCTTCCTGCTTAAGCTGCTTATTTTCATCTGCTATACGCCGCATGATTCTGTCAAAGCGGCAAGACGGGCAATCGTACCTGATACGGCATAGCTTTCGGGAGACCACTCCCGCCTGTTCCCAAAAGCAACGGAGAGGTGCTTCCTTCGTCAATCCATGTCTTAAATCCATTGATTCCATGCTACGCTCCCAAAAAAACCGTTTCGGGATCCTTTCGCACGAGCTGTTTGCATTGAAAAAAATGAAAATCAGCGTCAAGTCTTAAGGAAAGTTTTGGTCAGGTTTGCCCAGCCCAGATCCGGAAGATGGCCGTAAATGTCTTCGCCCAGATAACCCCCATCCGCCGCAAGGGGTCCGGCCACATCCTCTATCATGCTCTCCAGTTTATTTAATTCTTCATTCATCCAGGTAATGCTTTCCGCGTCCGTCATGAGTTCCTTGACGTTGCCTTTGATATCAGGCGTACGAACCATAAAAAGCCAACCCTCTTCATAAGGCCCCTGATTGGCCACTTCGGGACTCTTCCTCAGCCTGGGATTGACTTCAGTAATGACGCCGCCGACAGGTGAGAGTACATCGGCCGAATGGTTTTCACGTTTCAGCACCCAACCCACTCTATCCTTATCCAGTTCCTTGCCCATGAGCGGCAGATCCATGGCATCTGCTCGGCCAAGAAGCTTCATAGAGAAGTCGTCCATCCCGACCCGAATATATCCGCCACTCTCAATTCGAGCCCAGGTGTGCCCGTTGTGAAAATAGTAGCCCATAGGTACCTGAAAGCCTTTGACGGTCTGCACTTCATAGGGCACGGTCTTGGTTTTGACAGACCAGACATCCTCAAGAAACTGATCAAACTCACATGTTGAACAATCATAGTCATAGGCACAACTTCTCTTCTCAATACGACGGGTCAGACTGTGCCGACAAATCCTGTCCAGTCCTTCCCTCTTTCTCATGGCATCCTGCCAACTCATCTGTTTGCCTTCCTCTACCTTCTTCCGCATGCCCAGGTCGTATTTACACGATGTGCAGTCGCCGAAGTTATTGCAGTATTTCAACTCCACGACACCTGCCTGCATCCACAAACAGGGATTGGCTGCCTGGGCCTGCTTGTCCGGTTTCACCATCCAAAGCTGACCGCCCAACACGGCACCGATTCCCGAATCGACTCCCATATCCTGACTGCTCCCCTTGCGGTATGAAGACCCATAACCCACATGACTCCTTTGATCAGATTTTGTCTTTTCAGCCATTGTTCTCTCCCCCTGTTTGTTTTTTTATTCGCGGCTTTCCATATGCGAATAGAGCAAGGGCCGTGCCATCCCTAAAAAGGATTCCTTTTCTGAATGCTTAACTATTTGTTATTATAATGCAATCACTCTTTTGCAGCGAAAAGGAAGGTCTCTCTTCGAGAGTCGGCTGTACGAAAAAAGTGAGGGAATATCCTACGATCTGTTATCCCAGATGGCCTAATAGTGAGGATAAGCAGTTGCTTTAATCCGTCTTTTTAAATAGTTATTTAGTATGTAGGATTTCTCCACAAAAGAATTGGATTTTTCTACACCTCGAAAGAAGAGAAGAAAGGTTGATTATGCGGGGCGTAGATTATTGGGTAATGCCTTGTCACTGCTATAGAAAATCAAGGATCTGTTTCTTATCGCGATCCAGAAATTGGCCGGCTACTCTCTCAATCACTGAGAACAGATCATCTGCCATGATGGGTTTGGATACGTAGTCGTCCATACCCGCGGAAAGACACATCTCTCTGTCTCCCTTCATAGCGTGGGCCGTCATGGCTATTATGGGGAGATGCTCATCCTCTCTCTCGCTTTCACGCACACGTTTTGTGGCCTCCATGCCGTCCATATGAGGCATCTGGACATCCATCAGAACGAGATCGAAACGCTCCTTCTCTAAAGCATCCAGGGCTTCCAGGCCATTGGACGCAATAGTGACATGATGCCCTCTCTTTTCCAGCATCTTTAGAGCCAGCTTCTGGTTCACAATGTTGTCTTCAGCCAGCAGGATTCTCAATCTCCTCCTGATGTCCTGAATCGTGTGGCGGGTGATGACCGGGCCTTTGTCCATTTTAGGTCGTCCCAAAGCCAGCATGATTCCGTCCAGGAGTTCCGTCTGTTTCACTGGCTTTACCAAATAGACTCCTATCCCCACCTCCTTACAGCGCTCAGCGTCCCCTTTCATGCCAAGGGATGTCAACATAAGGATTTCCAAGTCATCGCCAACGGGATTCTCTTTTATCCTTTTGGCCACCTCAAAACCATCCAACTCCGGCATTTGAAGATCAAGTAGAATAAGCCGATAGGGTCGTCCGGCACTATGTGCCCTCTCCAATTCTGCAACTGCGTGCTCCCCGCCTTCTACTTCCGTGGGTTCTAAACCCCATAATGATGTCATCTCATGAAAGACGAGCCGATTCGTGGCATTGTCGTCCACAATGAGTACCCGCATACCCGATATATCCTGGTCCTTCAAAGAGAGAGACTCCGTAACCTCCATATCGCTTAATGCGAAGCGTACAGTAAAATGGAAAGTACTTCCTTTTCCCAGTACACTCTCCACCCAGATGCCTCCTCCCATCAGTTCCACAAGCTCTTTTGAGATGGTCAAACCCAAACCAGTCCCCTCATACTCCCTTGTAATCGAACCATCGGCCTGTTGAAAAGACTCAAAAACAGCATCCAACTTATCAGGGGGAATTCCGATGCCTGTATCAGAAACGATGAAATGAAGGAGCACTGAAGAATCGTCTTCGGCTTCTATTCTGACATCAAGGCTGACATCGCCCCTATGAGTGAATTTGACCGCGTTTCCTAGAAGATTAAGCAGGATCTGTCTCAGTCTGGAAGGATCTCCCACCAGAGCAGTAGGGACATCGGGTCTGATGCGGCAGGTCAGCTCGAGTGCTTTCTCTCCGGCCTTCACAGCCACCGTCTGCACAGCGTTTTCTACAGTGGTACGCAGGTCAAAGTCGATCTCGTCCAGTTCAATTTTTCGCGATTCGATCTTTGCCAAGTCCAAGACAGAATTCAAGAGGGCCAGCAGTGAATCGGCGGACATCTTGACCATCTGCAGATATTCGCGCTGCTCCCGGGTGAGTGTGGACCCTAAGGCCAATTCCGTCATTCCAATGATACCATTCATGGGTGTACGGATCTCGTGGCTCATGTTGGCCAGGAACTCACTCTTGGCAATGTTGGCAGCCTCAGCCTCCTCTTTCGCCCTTTTCAAGGCCTCCCCTCTCAATTTATGCTCAGTAATGTCACGGGTAATGCCTTGAAACCCGACAATCTCACCTTCAGGGTCCTTAATCAGTGATATGGATGATGCCACGTAGATCCTAGATCCATCCTTTCTGTTCATTCCCCATTCAAAACCCTTAGCGTGCACTCCGGTCGTAAAGACCTTGTTGAAGCCTTCATATACTTTCTTGGTCTCTTCTTCATCGCTGAATTCCCATAGGTTCCTCCCCATCAATTCATCTTCCGAATATCCCAAGATTCGGCAAAAAGACTTATTGAAAAAGGTTAAATTCCCTTCAAGGTCAATCTCACAGTACCCGTCCTCAATGGTTTCCAGAATGGATCGATACTTCTCTTCGGATTCCACCAGTTGATCCATGATCATTTTTTCTCGTGTCATATCATGGAAATATCCAACGCTCCTGACCAGCGAACCCTCGTCCCGAAGCAAGGAGCCTGAGATCCGCACGGGAACGCGTTTCCCCTGCTTGTTTAGAATCTCTGTCTCATAGTCGACCAACCGACCCGGACCATCGGGCTCCGACTCCGCTAACCTTGTATTCACGTCTCTTGCCAATCCAGGTGGATATAGTTCCTCAATGTGAATTCCACAGACTACTTCCTCCCGAGTATACCCCCATAGTCTCTCCGCACCCTTGCTGAATAACAGGACATTGCCTTTCTCATCAACGGCAACGATACCGTCCACAGAACTCTGGATGAGCTTAGTCTCCAAGTTCAGGGGAATTCCGTCTTTCTGCTCTCTTTCTTTGAGCACGATCGGGTCCTCCGGAATCTTGGCCTGTAAAGACTTCTTGCGGGATGAAGTATCCTTCATTTAGTTGTCTCTTAAAGGGAAACCATAAAACCGAGAGCGCGCGAACCCCGCCCTCGGTCCAGAAAAGGAATCTAGGAATTAATTTTAATGTATAATTATAGGGGAAATCGTCTGATGTGTCAATGGACCCCCACGGGTAAACCCGTGGTTCCCATTACATGACCCGCCTTCGCACAAGGATTCGGCGGGTTCATCCGCCCCGGCGTCAAGGGCGACATCCGCCGAAGCGGATGACAAGAGCATTCCTCCCCACATAAATGCGGGTTTCCTGCGAAGGCGGATGAACGGCACCCTCCCCCTAACCCGCCGCCCATAACGAGCTGCGGCGTATGGGGAAGCTGCGGCGTATGGGGAAGCTGCGGAGAACCTCAACACGATGATTCACGGCTAATACTGTGGACGTCAGGTCTGTTTCGAGACAGACCGCATCTTTCCTCTTAAGATTGCTTCCTTCTCTCGGGCCGCAAATCTCTCACTGCCGCGCCGGCTTTCCACATTTCGGAATCTCTTATGACATTCAATTCCGCCTGGAGTCTCTCGCGATAGTCGGGCGCGCTGTTGGCTTCCAGCACAATTTGAGTCTCCTTTCCAGATACAACACTCTCATAGAGATCATCGAACACCGGGGCAACGGCGTCCCGGAAGCGATGACGCCAGTCAAGCGCGCCTCTCTGCGCTGTTGTGCTACAATTGGCGTACATCCAGTCCATGCCGTTTTCCGCTACCAGGCGTATAAGGCTCTGAGTCAGCTCTTCCACTGTCTCATTGAATGCCTCACTCGGACTGTGGTCATGTTTTCGAAGCACATTGTACTGGGCCTCCATAACACCTGCGAGACATCCCATAAGAACACCTCTTTCACCCACCAGGTCACTATGGACTTCTTTTTCAAAAGTCGTGGGGAAAAGATAACCTGAACCAATGACTATCCCTAGGGCAAGGGTCCTCTCTTCCGCTCTACCCGTGTAGTCCTGATGGACCGCATAGCTGGAGTTGATCCCGCTCCCTTCCAAGAAGTTTCTCCGGACAGTGGTCCCAGAGCCTTTGGGAGCAGTGAGGATCACGTCAACGTTTTCCGGAGGAATGACTCCTGTCTGTTCTTTATATACGATAGAAAAACCATGAGAAAAATAGAGCGCATCCCCTTCATTAAGATTCTTCTTAATAATGGGCCAGATGGCCTTTTGTGCCGCATCAGAGACCAGCATCATGACCACGGTCCCACGCTGAGCAGCCTCCTCGATATCAAAAAGGGTCTTGCCGGGCTCCCAGCCGTCTTGAACAGCGCGATCCCAATCCTGTGCAAATGCCTTTGACTGCCCGACAATGACATTAATCCCATTATCACGCATATTCATGGATTGTCCCGGTCCCTGGACGCCATAACCGATTACAGCAACGGTTTCATCCCTGAGAAGCTCTCTAGCCCTTTCAAGGGGAAATTCATCAATAGTCACCACATCTTCCATCACACCACCAAAATCTATCTTTGCCATAACATCTCCTCCCTTTTCATCATTCATCAGATGTCAATGATCATTTGTTCATGGTCATTGAACTACTTATTATCCCGCGCAAGGGCAATTGCTCCAGTCCTGGCGATCTCTTTTATACCCATCGGTTTAAGGAGGTTCAGAAAAGCGTCGACTTTTCCTTCGTCTCCTGTCAATTCCAGTATGTAGCATCGAGCGCCTACGTCGACGACCTTTGAACGGAATATGTCCGCTGTTCGAAGGATTTCAGCGCGATGCTCCGGTTTGGCCCTCACCTTGACCATGACCATCTCTCTCTGAACAAAGTCGGCATCCGAAAAATCGATCACTTTGATAACGTTGATCAGCTTGTTGAGTTGTTTTTTGATCTGTTCAACAATGAAATCACTTCCCATTGTCACTAAAGTAACACGAGAAACAAGCGGATCCGCCGTCTCCGCTACGCACAGGCTCTCGATATTGAAGCCTCTGCCACTGAATAGCCCTGCGATACGCGAGAGTACACCGGGCTGATTATCCACTAGGATTGAAAGGATATGCTTTTTTATCTCGTTGTTTTCATTCACCATTGTCCTGTCTCCTCTCAGACCAACAGCATCTCCGTGATGGACGCACCTGCCGGGACCATCGGATAGACACCCTCTTCCCGCTCTACGACAAAATCCATAATGACCGGTCTTTGTATGGACAGTCCGTTCTTGAGGACCGGAATAACCTCTTCTACTTTCGATGCCCGCAACCCCACCGCGCCGTAGGCCTCAGCCAATTTTACAAAGTCGGGAGCATGATCCATTTCAGTGCACGAGTAGCACCTATCATAAAACAACTCCTGCCATTGCCGGACCATCCCCAGATAGGAATTATTGAGTATGACTATCTTAATCGGAAGCTTATACTGAACCGCTGTCGCCATCTCTTGTATATTCATCTGGATGCTTCCATCACCCGCAATATCCGCCACGATCTTGTCGGGATGGGCGATTTGAGCGCCTATGGCGGCCGGCAATCCGAATCCCATGACCCCCAACCCACCGGATGTAATAAACGCGTTTGGACGGTCAAAATGATAGTATTGGGCTGCCCACATCTGATTCTGACCCACCTCTGTCGTAATAATGGCTTCTCCATGGGTCAACTCATAGAGTTTTTCCACTACAAACTGGGGTTTGATGGTCTCTTTCTGCGTGTAGGCCAAGGGTCTGGTCGCCTTCCATTTTTCTATCTGATCAAGCCATGGCTTCCTGCCTTTTCTGAGGCTGCCCAATTTTTCCTTGCCCAGAAGAGCATTGAGTTTTTGAAGCGTGATTTTGCAATCTCCAACAATTGGAATCGAGACTCGGATATTCTTCCGGATGGATGTGGGATCAATATCAATGTGGACGATCCTAGCGTTGGGCGCGAAGGTATCTATCTTTCCGGTCACGCGATCATCAAAACGGACACCGATAGCGACGAGGAGATCACATTCCGCAGACGTCATGTTGGCACGGTATGTCCCATGCATTCCAATCATGCCGAGCCACAATGGATCGCTCGCAGGAAAAGCGCCAAGGCCCATGAGGCTGGTGGTTATGGGCGCTCTGATCTTCTTTACGAACTCAGTCAGTTCCTTTGAGGCCTTTGACAAGATCACGCCACCTCCTGCAAAAACAGCCGGTTTCTTCGACGCCTTAATCAAATCCACCACTTTCGGCAACTGCTTCATGTTAGGTTCATATGTGGGATGGTACGATTTGAGTTCCACCCCCTTTGCGGCTCGATAAGACCCAGTCGCCTGCATGATATCTTTGGGAAGATCAATCAAAACGGGACCGGGGCGCCCTGAGCTCGCGATATGAAAGGCCTCTTTGATGATTCGAGGCAAGTCCTTCAAACTCTGAACCAAATAATTGTGTTTGGTGCATGGACGAGTAATCCCCACTATGTCTACCTCTTGAAAGGCATCATTTCCTATCAGATTGCTGTTGACCTGTCCGGTGAGGACCACAATAGGGACCGAATCCATGTAGGCTGAGGCGATACCGGTCACAGTATTTGTAGCCCCTGGCCCGGAGGTCACAAGGCATACACCCACTCTGCCCGACGCCCGGGCATAACCGTCGGCAGCATGCACCGCACCCTGTTCATGACGGACCAAGATATGCCGTATATCTGTTTTGGCCAATTCGTCATAGATATCAAGAACCGCGCCGCCCGGATAGCCGAATATGGTATCAACTCCCTCTGACTGCAAAGCCTTCATCAAAATCTTCGTTCCTTTGAGTGTAATGATGAACACCCCCTTTGTGTCTATTTCTTCCTTGATCTGTGGTGAGACTCGAATGGAAAAGATTGATTCTACTTCATTCCGTCTGACACAGACATTGTTTGAACAAAAAAAACCGTTACCAGATGAGCCTGATAACGGATTTTGATGAATTTGCCAAGGGATACTATCGCATTATCAGGCCTGATGGTCGCACTACAGCTACCAAAACCCCTCTTACCCAAATAATGACGTTCATGCTTTGATAGCTATCGTTCATCTTCTTTCTAATCCCAGCCCTTCTTTAAAACCTGAGTATCCCTCTACATGTGATTGTTACATGTTCTGTTAATAATTATTCAAAACCATCTCCATTGTCAACCTTTTTTTGAGCCCTTCCTTCCTGAAATTCTACACGTTCTATGGTATAGATGGGTATTGATAAATGAAAGACGGGAGTGATGTCGTGAAAGATACGATGGTATTGGAAAACATCAGCATCATACTGAATGAGACACAACTACCTGAAAACATTGGTTTTACAGCCCGGGCCATGGCCAACATGGGCATGACGAGGCTCGTGCTCGTGAAGCCAAAAAACTGTGATCTCTCCCGCGTGCGCAAGACAGCAACGGGAATGTCAGTTGATATTGTAGAACAGATGGAGGTCTCTGATGACCTCAGAGCCGCCCTCAAGCCGTTCCAATATATTGTTGGAACAACAGCTCGCCTTGGAAACCATCGACTCGCCATGGCTGATCCGCGTCTTCTTGCGTCGGAACTCATTCCCATATCAAAAAACAACAAAGTGGGCATCCTCTTCGGTCCCGAGGATTGTGGACTATCCAACGAGCAGCTTCGTTTCTGCCATAAGATTGTCACAATAAATACATCCTTTTTTTCATCTCTGAACCTCTCGCATGCAGTGATGGTCATCTGTTATGAACTCTTCATGAACAGCCATGAACCGAGCAAAATCTCATTGCCCCGTCTGGCGAACAGTTTCGAATTAGAGGGGATGTACGATCACCTTCAAGAAGTCCTCATGACGATAGGATTCATCAACCCGCAGAACCCGGAACATTGGATGAATAATATCAGACGTTTCCTTTCCCGCGTCTCTCTGAGAGCAAGGGAGGTCAAAATCATCCGTGGGATCTGTCGACAGATTGACTGGTACATCGGACAAATAGAGAAAACGCGAGAATGAAAGGATGGGATGTTTGAGATATGGAGAAAAAAGCTCTAGGGATCGAGTCTCCCCTCTATCCCTCTTCTGCCCGTTAAAAATATTTGAGAGACAAACAACTCTCTTCGGTCATTGCCACTTCTTCGTTCAGCACCAGAGCGTCTTTCAGGGATATGGGCATCATATAAAAACTCCCTTTTTTTAAATCCTGAACGTCTTCCTCCTCTATCCTCAAGGAAAAAGGCCAACTCTGCAGAGCCTCTATCATCAGGAGGATGACTCTTAACGCCGACAATCTTCAGCCTCTGGGCTCTGTTCATATAAGAGGACTCCAGGAAAACTGGGCATTATCTTGTGCTGCCAAGAATCAGCTATACCATATATTGGGGTTTTGGCCCTGCAAATATCTCACACTCTTCG
>JAFGFY010000083.1 GCA_016930795.1 Deltaproteobacteria bacterium | reverse complement strand
CTAAAGATCTATTAGAACAAGTTAGTGATTCATATTGGTAAGTATTCCCTGCAAGGAATTCACAGCAGCATGTTGAATTTTAACATCAATTAGATTACCTATTACATTGTTATTACATGAAAAATTAACTACTTTATTTGAAGCAGTGCGACCCGTCAATTGTCCGTTTCGCTTGCCGTATCCCTCTACCAGCACCTCCATTCGCGTCCCCTCCAGCATTCGGTTCTTTCCCAGGGTGATATCTTTTTGGAGACGCTGGAGTGTCTCGAGACGCGATGATTTCTTTGAGTCATCGACCTTCCCTTCCATCTTCTCCGCGGAGGTCCCTTTCCGATCAGAGTATTTGAAGGAATAGAGGTTATCAAACTCTATTTTCTTTATAAGGTCAAGGGTCATTTGAAAATCTTCATCAGACTCTTTGGGAAAACCCACCATGACATCGCTTGTGATGGCGATTTCCGGCCTGACCTGTCTCAGTCTTCCGATTAAATCGATGTATCTTTCTCTAGAGTAACGCCTGTTCATAAGCCTGAGAATCTTGTTCGATCCGGATTGAAAAGGAAGATGAATGTGAGGGCAAAGATTGTCCAACTCTGCGAAGATGTTGATTAAATCATCTGAAAGGTCCTTAGGGTGTGAGGTGGTAAACCGTATTCTTGCCAGATCTTCGATCTTATTCACTTCTTTGAGCAAAGAAGAAAATCCGTATGTCTTATCCCATTTATAGGAATTGACATTTTGCCCCAAGAGGGTGATTTCCCGGGTTCCTTGGGAAACGAGGTGCCGTATCTCTTCTAGAATCTCCTTTGGAGGACGACTGACCTCCCTGCCCCTCACATAAGGGACGATACAGTAACTACAGAAGTTGTTACATCCTTCCATGACAGATATGAAGCTTTTGACTCGACCTTTAAAGTACCCATTGTTCGGTAATGGGGATACCAGGGGACCATCCATATCAATGGCTACAATCTTTTCGCGACTAGTCGAAATCCTTTTCAAGAATGACTCGAATCGCTCTTTTTCACGCGTGCCCAACACCAGATCCAAGTCTGGAAATCTCTGCATCAAACTGGAACCCTCTTGCTGAGCCAGGCAACCGGTGATTCCGAGAATCAATTCCGGATTCCTTTTCTTTAGTGGAACCATACGGCCCAAAAGACTCAAGGCCTTTTGCGCAGCCTTGGCCCTCACTGTGCATGTGTTGATCAGAATAACGTCTGCTTGCTTTGGATTATCCGTGGGGAGATAATTGGAGGAGACCAGGACCTGGCCCAGGTAGTCTGAGTCATATTCGTTCATCTGGCAGCCCATAGTGCTTATATGAAAAAAGCGAGACAAGGATACGCCCCTAAAACATCGTCAGATTGAATCCGTCTGATTCACAAGTGAAATCCCCTCATTCTGCTCCAAAGAACGAGTCAATTCGGAGAAGATCTTTTCGCATCCCGGGGATACTCTTACTTCAATGAGGGCTGCGTGGGGGTCAATCGTCTTGACCACACCCATGCCGTCGTAGGACTCGATAGTTACCCTCAGATAGTTGATCTCTCGGCGATCTACTTCAAAAATACGCTTTATAGCCTCCATGTTGCCCCTTGTTCAAAGGTTTTAGCTCGAGTCCATTCTGACCAAGACATTTTAGTCGGTTCTATGCTCCCTTTGATTTGTTACAGCAAGCACTTATTATTCAAGTTCATTTTGAGACACGACACTGTAGGTCGCCCCTCCCCACATCAGTTTCTCTCTGAGGATTTCAAAATAGTCCTGATCCGGAGATCTTATGAGCTTGATTCGATCATTCGACTTATAGATCATCACTTTGTCCCCATACTCAAATTCAAAGCCGACCTGTCCGTCCAACGTGAGAGTAACCTTTTCTTCACTTTGCACGCCCATCATGATGGAGATGGTGTTTGAGTCAGACAGGATGATCGGACGATTCGATAGAGTGAAAGGGCATATAGGCGTTAGAATCAAACTAGCCATGGTAGGATAGAGTATGGGTCCACCAGCAGACAGGTTGTAGCCGGTCGAACCGGTGGGTGTGGAGACGATGAGCCCGTCCGCCCGGAAGGTGGTCAGAAAGGTCTCATTGATGTATGCATCCAGGTGGATGATCCTTGCCAAGGGGCCTTTATTAATGACCACATCATTGAGGACCGAAAAGCGACAGATTTCATCTTCCACGCGCAGGACCTTGGTCTCCAACATGAGCCGGCTTTCCACTTCGAGCTTCTCTTTAAGCATCATCTCAATGACTGGATAAAGCCTCTTAAGCGGGATACTGGTCAGAAAACCGAGTCCACCCAGATTAACACCCAGGATAGGGGTTCCATGCTTCCCGATGTTTCGCGCAGCTCCAAGGAGTGTTCCATCCCCACCCAGCACAACAATCCAATCCACATTTTTGGGGATTTTCATCGGTTCGTCATGGCAACTTCTCAATCCCGAGGGGGCACTCATTTCTTTGGAGAACACTATAATCCCCTGCTCTTTTAGCCGTTTCTCGAGCTTTTCCGCTTCTGCTTTTGCGGGTTCGAATTGGTATTTGTAGATAATTCCGACTGTTGTTGTCATAAGAGACCTCTACCTATTCCTCAAACCCTGACGTTTAGGTTCATCAACAAACAAACTGCTGTTATTCTGACTGTGGTAGACATGTATGCTTCACAACCTGACGCCAAGTACTTACAAGCCTATCCAGAACCGCGCGTATATGGGGTGGAAAGCAGCTTCTAGCGTTTGCCTTTGCCTATAACGAACCATTCCTCCTCAAAATTGGACGTGGTGTCCACAAGGAGATGCACGATATCCAGATCAGGGTATAGTGTCTTCAGGTCGTCCAGGTCGACGGGCTCGAATTTTCTCTTATTGTTTAAATAGGCCTGTTCAGTTAGGGCATTGGATTCGTAGTTTTCCTTGCTCCTTAGGGAAATTCGCCTCAAAGAGACCTCCTGTGGACACTGTGTCTGTTGTATGACAAAGGTTTTTTGGTATTTTGCGGCGACTTCCGCTGCCCTTCGTCTCAAGGACTGTTTCACAAACGTGGCGTCCAGAATAAGACCCTTTTCTTGACCTGCTATTTCCTCTGCCATGGCGAACATCTCATCATAGACAAGGCTTCTCTTCTTCATGTCGGAGGCCACTTTTTCGTCAAAAATATCCTCATTTTTCAAGACTTCAAGTCGTATCATGTCACTTCTCAATATGATAAAATCCTTGAGTTTGGCGATGACTTCAGTTGTTTCAGTTTTATAGGAAGCCGGTAGACCGCAGGCGATAAGAACGGTTTGAGGTCCAAGTTCCTTTTTCATGAAGTCAATAAAGGGTTCTTTCATAAAAGTATCTCCTTATCAATCCATTATAATAATCGGTAAATACGTTCAGTTTGACGGTCATCTTGCTGTTTATCAGCTGTGCTGTGGGGAAAAAATACCATGCGGTTAGGGATAAATCCAGCCTAATGAGGTATCTTTTCTCGTCGCTAAATACAAAAGGAGATAGAACCCATTCCGTCTTTTCCGCTCATGTGATCCGTGCCGGGGCCTGTCCGATTTCGGCCGGTTTATGAATTTTTATGAGTCCATCAAATGTATGAACGAGCCAACTGGAAATATCTTACCGCTGTTTGGGCTGCAGCCTCCTTTTCCCGGGGGCCAATCTGGTCATCATCGAGTCGGAAACTGGTTACCTTTCCTCGGACATAGGCACGGTATACCTTATAAAAAGCAAGCAGGGGTTCCATCCCTGCCTCTCCGGCCTGTTGGCCGTAGAATTCCCAGAGTTGATCTGCAAATCCTTTGCCCCCCTGATATTCCAGGTCCATCAGCAGGAATGCAATATCGGCAAGAATATCACTGTATCTGAATCGATCATTGAATTCAATGCAATCGATAATCGAGAGCTTATCGGTCAAACAGATATGTTCCATATGCAGATCTCCGTGACAATCCCTGATCTTGCCCTCTCTGATTCTCTCCCGGAAAAGGCCGCCATTCTCCATGTAAAAACGGTCGGTCCAATCACGAAGGGCATAGAAATCTGCTTCTTCAATGGTTGTGCCCTTATACCTCTCTGTCTGTTCAAAATTCTCATCCGTATTCACTCTAAAGGCCTCAGGTTCTCCAAACTTATCGATTTCCGGGGATCGCTCCGCGTTGCGGTGAAAATCAGCAAGGACATGGGCGATCTCCCTTAAGTGCTCTTCACGAAGCTCATCTCGATTGAATAGAGACTTCATCAGGGTATGCTGGGGAATCTTTTTCATCTTGACTGTATAATCCACCACATCGCCGCCCTCCCCTTCTCCGATATGATAACCTCCACCATCATGAATGATGGGCAGAACACCCAGATAGATGTCTTGAGCAAGCCGTTGATTAAGTCTGACCTCCTGAAAGCAATAATGTTTCCTTTTTTCCAAGGTCGTAAAATCCAGAAAACCAAAATTCACCGGCTTCTTGACTTTATAGACAAAATTATCCGCCACGAAGACCAAAGAGATATGGGTCTGAATGAGGGAAACATGCTCTGTAGGATCGGGTAGAGACGCCGGATTCAAGAGATCATCAATCATAAAAGGTTTATCTCTCATTTTTTCTGTTTTTTTTATTACCGGCATCAAGATGATGGTGGTCTATTCCAAACTGCTCCGCCACATAGACAGGGACAGACACAGTGCCCATTATGACGGGTTGTTGGTGGCAATCAGATCCTCCTGTAACCATCAATCCCTTCTTCTTGGCAAATCGGAGATATGTCCGTACCGTATTCTGATCATGCCTAGAATGCCAACATTCGATACCGTCTATGTAAGGCAGGATACCTTCTTCGATAATCTTGAGTTGATCATCCAGAGATGAAGTAAAAGAGACAAGGGATGTACCGTTTGGGTCGTTCGGATGGGCAATCATCAGCTTCCCCCCTGCCCCTTTTACAAGGCTTGAAGCCTCGGAAAGGGAGAGAGGCATTTTGGGAACGTTGCATTTGGTCAGGTATTTGTCAAAAGCCTCCTGCTTGTTTGCGACAATTCCCTTCTCCACCATATAGTTGGCAATATGTGGTCTTCCGAATGCCCCTTCAACAGACCTCTGGATCGCCTCTATATCCTTGGCAGTGAATTTCTCCCGATTCTCCTTTGAAAGCTCAATGTTGATTTTTTCAAGAATTTCCCTCGCCCTCTTTTCCCGATATTCCCGCAATTCAGTAAGCTTATTTCTGAGAGCCGGATTGTGAATGTCATAATGATAACCAAGGAAATCAAGGGATATGGGTTTTGAATCTTTGTACGGAGGATGGGAATAGCTGACGTTGAGTTCGAGTCCGCGGATATAACGGATACCATATTCATGCGCAAGGATTTCTGCCGGCTCCTGGCAGTCGATAGAATCATGGTCTGTGATAGAGAGGAGATCGACCCCTCGCTTCTTCGCCTCTTGGAAGATTTCATCGAGATTCATACGCCCGTCTGAGCAGTCTCTCGAATGAATATGAAGATCAATTATATAAGGCATTTCGTGTTTACCCCTTTATGGACCTTATAATTGATTTGCAGTCTCGGCACCAGAATTATTTGAAAAAATTTTTTATCAAAAAATGGTGGTTGAATGCGAAATCGATCGGGAGTTCCATGATTTTTTGCTTCGAAAAACCTTAGTCCATGTCCAACTTCTTATTATGATATGGCTCCATCTCATCATATTTCATCAAAACCATGACCGTCCCAAAACCTTATCATAGTTGACTCCTGTATTATTTTGTATTACATACCCAAAACGCTCAAACAGGGCCGCCATCTCTGGTCAGGGTTCTTCACTCGAACACTATCTGAATTGAGGGAGTCGATATGAAAAAAAACACGAAAACGCGGGATCACAAATACATGAGACCCATATGGGTGGTTTTTACGGGATGCCTGTTGTTATTTATATCAGGCATGGTTACACCTTCTCTCGGAATTGAAAAAATGGCAGTCCAGATCAGGCATTTCAATAACACAAAGATAAAAACTGATTTATCATCCCAAAAGAGTATTCATAAGGGTCTGAAGCCGGACATTAAAGATAGAAAAATGGGTCCAGGCCTAAACAAGTATATTTCCAAAAAGGTTTCCGGGAAAGCCTTGTCAGGAATCGAGCCCGATGCTGTTACTGCCGGCCAAATGGTTCGTCTCATACTTAAGGCCTCGAATACGACTGAGGACTTCTCAAAAAGGATAAGTCTCTATGGTGGTAGGGTACTTAGGAAACAGAAAGGAATAATCATCGTTGAGGTCCCCGGGACGAAAGTAGAGGAGATGATAGCTGAGATCGAGGAGATTGAATACGCCAGGCAGCCCTTTGTGTTTTTCCCATTGGGAGAGGTGAGTGAGGGAGTTCATCTCTCAGGAACTGATGTTTTTCAAGACGCCGGTTTTGGAGGATCAGGTGTAAAAGTGGCTATCATAGATGTTGGTTTTAAAGGCCTGGCTGAGGCGCTTCTAAATGGCGATATCCCCTCCAACGTCAAAACGCATGATTACAGCGATATGGGGCTGGAGACTATGTATTTCCACGGAACGGCATGCGCGGAAATCATCCACGATATGGCTCCCCATGCTGAGCTCCATCTCCTGAAGATATACGACGAAATTGATGAATACTACGCCTATGATTATTGCGTGGATAACAATATTGACATCATAAGCATGTCACTAGGCACCTTTGGAACAGGACCGGGAGATGGAACAGGGCCTTTGGATGAAGCCTTTGATGACTTGAGGCAAAAAGGCATTTTCAGTGTTTCTTCCGCAGGAAACCAGGCGGTCCGGGATCTGGGCGAAGTATCTATTGGAGGACATTGGGAGGGGATATTTATTGATTCAAACAACGATGATATGCATGAGTTTCTTACCGATGATTCATCTAGCTTTTACAATATCATAGCTGCCTATCCGGATCAGGATGACGATGGCAATCCATTAACCAACGAATTGACCATCGTTATGAGGTGGAATGACTGGCCCAATGCTGATGTTGATTATGATCTGTTTCTGCATGAAGTTGATGATGAAACCGGGCGTATTGATTCTAGCCCTCTGGCGGATTCCGATCTGATTCAGGATGGTTCGCAATGCCCCGTTGAGATCATCGTTGAGGATATCCCTGACAGCGAGGATTATCTCCATTACTATGCCCTTATCATCGAAAAAACCAGTGATGCGCCTTCGGGAATAGAGCTTGAGCTCTATTTAGGTGGGAGAAGTAATTTTATCCCTTTTTATCCATATACATCACCCATTGCCACCTCATCCAGCTCTATTACGGAACCCGCTGACGCCGGGAGCGTTTTCGCGGTGGGAGCGATAGAATATACGAACTGGGTGACAGGACCGCCGGAGAGTTTCAGCTCCCAGGGCCCCACCAATGCCTGGGCCGAAAGTAACGCGCGAGTAAAACCGGATATTATGGGCCCGGATGGTGTCAGTGGGTATACATTAGGAGATTCCCCCTTTTTGGGGACATCTGCTGCGGCACCCCACGTGGCCGGAGCAGCCGCCCTGATCTTGTCGATAGATCCTGACCTAAGTCCTGATGAGCTTCAGTCATTTTTTGAATCCAACGCGGTTGATATGGGTGTCGCGGGCAAGGACAATCAATATGGCTGGGGAAGGATGAACTTGAGCATTTCAGACATATGGCTGCAAATAGGCGGAGAGATTCAGACTCAAGGCAATGCGCCCCTTTGCGCCATGGTGCTTGCAAACGGTCAGCACATGTTCACCTGCGGCGCGAGCAATGGTCTTTATGACCTCAAAGTGCCTCTGGATGAGAATGGAAGAATCACCTTGCATGGGTTTTGTTCGGGGTTCGCCCCCTTTAAGACTATTCTCACTCCTGAAGAGGCCTCGGTCTACGATATCACAATGACGCGTGCCGCCGCGGGTAGCCGCGAGATGGAAATAAACGTGGAGGCAGAGCCAAGCACCGTGAAAGCAAAATGGGTCAGGATCAGCGGAACAGTATATTATGATGGGACTCCCCTATGCGCGATGGTTCTGGCCAACGGCCAGAGGATGTTCAGTGGTGGTGTCGATCTTGGCGCATTTGATTTGGACATACCCCTGGATAAAAATGGCGAAATCAATTTACACGTGTTTTGTTCCGGTTTTGCTCCATATAAGACTGTTTTTGCGCCTATATATTAAGATGACATATCTCAGTCCTGGCAAAATCCTGCAATCCATAGTCATGACCATGATACGTATGCTGATATTCACAGGGTGATCTGAAGAATAAAGAGATATGAGGCCTTAAGTTGAACCACTCCCATATACCTCCGGCTTTGCCGGAGGTATATAGACTAAGGAAGACTAGGGGACATCAATATAGTCGAT
The DNA here is from genome assembly GCA_016930795.1 of Deltaproteobacteria bacterium. Taxonomy (GTDB): domain Bacteria; phylum Desulfobacterota; class DSM-4660; order Desulfatiglandales; family HGW-15; genus JAFGFY01. Next base: position 4,713 of record JAFGFY010000083.1, on the reverse strand, counting down.
GAAAAATACTTCAGTGTCAATCCCAGACAATGATACCGGGATCTATGGCTTCGAACCCATCTACCACCACGGAATACCAGTAGGCCTTGTCCTTTTCACCTGGATCAACTAAGACCCGGCCGGATTTATTGTGTTTATTGTCGAATTCATCTATCTCAAAGGGACTGCCCATCGTGTTGTTAAACTTTATAGTGAACTCAACATCTTCATCGATTTTCCATTCTACCTGTTGGTTCGTTCCATATCTCAACATTACCCACCCCGGTACGACCTTAGGTTTTTTACCATCCGTGTCCTTTGTTTTAATCTTCACGAGTATAGGTTTTTTAATGTCCTTGGTGGGCTGCATATATCTCATACATGCATATCTCATACATGTACATGATGATATAGCTATGATGGTGAAAACTGCTATGGTTAAAAGTATCATAAAGCGTTTCATGATAAACCTCCTTTTTTAGATGGTTAGTCATCACTCAACATATCCTGAAATTCCTGACTGTCTTGCAAAGGGTCGAAAAGCGGAGTGTTTTGTACCGTCTCTTTTGATAGGCCGGCTGACATGGCCTTTTTTAACCAATCCAGAGTCTGATCCGTATCCCCCAGCCGGTAGTAGGTCTGAGCTAAAATGAAGAAAAACTCTGGACTTCGCGGGAGCTCGACAATAGCCAGTTTTATATAGTCTCGCGCCGCTTCCTTTTCATCCAGCATGGCGTGGTAGTAAGCCATCCAACCGAGTAGTCTTCCATTACGGGGATTCAGCTGGAGCCCTCGTTCCCCAAGCATCAGCGCCTTGCGATAGGCCTCTTCGGCGGCACGAGCCCGGTTTTTCGGGTTCCAATAATGTGCATCTCCCAGATTGCCCCATAGCATCCAATCTCTTTCATTAAGTGTTATTCCATTTTCGTATTCGGTGGCAGCTTCGTCGAATCTTCGAAGATAAAAGTAAGTCGTGCCCAAGTTGGAATAGGCCTCTTCTGAAGGGCGGAGTCTAACTGAATGCTGAAACACAGGAATAGCTTCAGAATACCGTCCCTCGTACAGGTAGACGGCTCCCAGGTTGTTGTATCCGAAATGATGGTCAGGCACTAATTGCGTCACTCGATCATACTGTTCTGCCGCTTCGGGAAAGCGGCCCTGCTTTATATACAGGTTGCCCAATTGGCTGTATCCTGCCCAATATCCGGGTTTTAGCTTTATTGCCCGTCTGTATGTTTTCTCCGCTTCATTAAACAAACCCAACTCTTCGTAAGCTGAGCCCAGGCCTCGCCATGCCTCGTCACTCGAGGGCTCCAAATCAAGAGCACGCTGGAATTCATCCACCGCCTCCTCATATTTGCCCACGCTGGTGAACACATTCCCCAAACAAACATGTCCGCTCGCCAGATGGCTATCCAGTTCCAGTGCACGAGTACAGGCAGACAGCGCTTCTTCAATATATTTCGTTTCTTTTTCATGCTTATACTGGAGCAGGAGTGATTCGCCTAGGGCTGCATAGGCTTCAGCGAATTTAGGGTCCTTCTCCAGCGCATGCTGGAGTATCCTGATGGCGGTTTGAACATTTTCCGATTTATGATAGTCCTGAAGGTACCCAATCGCGGTGACGTAATAACTATAAGCTTCGGGTTGCTGAGTCGTTCGGCTCGCGATCGACTTTTCTTCTTCGGGACGAAGATCGACTTCCAAATTGCTTAGTACACTGGCGACTATTCTGTCCATCAAGTTAAATGGGTTCTTCATTTCAGCGGTAATCATATCGCCTCGGAGTTGTTCTCCCGTTTTTGCATCAACCATAAAGTAGTTGATGCGCATCGTTTCACCGAACTGTTGCAGATATCCCTCGATTACAAGATTTACGCCTAATTTGCTGGAGGCTTCCTCGACCGTTTGAATATTTTTCTCACGAATCTCGTTAGGGGAAACGACCTGTAGAGGATGATGACCGGTCAATTTCGTGAGTTGAGCATTCATGGTCACTATAAGCCCTTTGGCAAAAGCTATCGAATCACCGGTGAGGTTGATCATTTGAAACGGAAGGATCGCCAATAATATTTTAGACGGTAACTCGGTATTGAGATCCTGAGTTAGTCTTTGATATATGGGAAATGCTCCAAACAATAAAAGAAGAAATAATACAATCGCTGAATAAATCACACGGCGTTTTCGCGCCAAATAATCCGGGGCCCTGAATTTTTTTTTCGATGTTGGCTCTATCGATTTCTCATTCTGTAAAAGATCATCAGATATTTGCTGCATTACAACTCTGTAAATCCGTACAGGTTCATCGATATTCTTTACTTCATATTCTCCTAAATACTCATATTCGATGTCTAATTTCTTCTTAACATGATCATATGCCGTCCTTGAAACACAAATCCCTCCAGGATCAGCCAATGGCTCTATTCTGGCTGCTACATTGACCCCATCACCATAGATTTTACCGCCCTGCTGAATGACATCACCTATATTGACGCCGATCCGGAAATCCATTCTCCTGTTTTTTGGTAATCCCTCGTTGTTTTCCCCAAGCTCCCTCTGTACTTGAATCGCGCATTTTACAGCGTCTACCACGCTGGCAAATTCGGCTAAGAGATTATCCCCAGGGGAATCCACCAATCTGCCATTATGACGTTCAATGAGTTCAAATATGATTTTTTTATATTTATTGAGGGTACGAATAGTGGCCTCTTCATCTTCTCCCATAAGACGACTGTAGCCAGCAACATCGGCACTAAGAATCGCGGATAATTTTCTTTTGAAGCCTTTGTTGTTCATTCGATGACCCTAAAAAACACAAAGGCCTCTAGGGAAGTAAAGCTTTCCCTTAGAGGCTGAATGCAAATACTTACTCGGAAACGATTTTCATGCCTTCCTCCTGAGGGTTTACCCCTTTATATCCGCCAATGAGGCGAGCACGACGAAGCAGGGATATAACCGGGTTAGAGGTTTTGGCAAAAGTCGGTGATCTTTGATGCTAATTTAGGTTAGTTGAATCTGAATTGTCAAGTTATTCTTCTATCTCCATCCCCCTTTTTCTTTACGCGCTTGCTCGAACAGCAATCAATGTTTCAAAGAGTGATACAATAGCCTTGATCAGGCATCGATTTTTCTGGCGATTAAATCAAAGACATAACACATGACCAATAATGGAAGGACCTTTGTCACCAGACTGGCGTGGATAGAAGTTGCTCAATGCCCTTTCATTGATAACGCCACGTAAAGAATCGCCCCAGCACTGGTAAAGGACAAGCCTTTTATGACGTACCAGATGATTTTTTTCGTATCCATTGTCGGGCACTATAAGGGATTTTACTTTGAAAATCAAGGAGATAATGACATATTATAAAAGCGCCAAATCCGTTTGATCTTGACTATCAATTCTTGATGCTAAATAATGGAGTGAGTTCATTCAAAGGAGGAAGTGGGATTATCATTCCTGCAAAAGAGGAGTGTCATTATGTATGAGCGTATCACAATAGATCCTAAAATCTGCCATGGGCAGGCGTGTATTAAAGGGACAAGGATCCCCGTCCATCAGATCATACACATGCTTGCTAATGGAGACAAAGCAGAAGATATCCTTAAGGATTATCCTTCGCTAAAGGCCACAGATATACAGGCTTGTTTGGAGTATGCAGCGGCGCTAGCAGAAGAACAAATTACACCTATAGAGATGATAGGATAATCGAAGGCACTATATGAGGATTCTTGTAGATGAGAATATACTAAATATACCCTGAATTAGTGGACACCTTAGAAAACTTCAAGTAAAGAGAGAAGAGGAGGTGTCCATGAGAAAGAGCCGTAGAACGTATGATAAAGAGTTTAAGCAGGAAGTAGTCCGCCTCGTAGTTGAAGAGGGTCGTAGGGCCATGGGGGTGGAACGCAACCTGGGTATAGGCATAGGGACTGTAGGGCGTTGGGTAAGAGAATATAAAGAAGACCCAGCTTATGCCTTCCCTGGTAAAGGTCGTATCAAAGCCCCTGATGAAGAAATGCACAGGCTCAAGGTGGAGCTGAAGAGGGTCAAACAGGAGCGAGATATTTTAAAAAAAGCTCTGGCCTACTTTGCGGAGGATCAGAAATGAAATACCGGTTCATATCTGATCATCGGGAGAGAGCGAATGTAGGCCTAATGTGCAAGGTACTCAATATCTCCCGCAGTGGATATTATGCCTGTCTCAGACGCCCTGAAAGCCGTAGAAGCAAGGAGAACCGCAAACTGGCCGATCATATCAGGATTATCCATGCCAAGAGCCGGAAGATTTATGGTGCTCCTCGCATTTATAGGGAACTTAAGGAAAACGGTGTGTCCTGCAGCCAAAATCGTGTTGCCAGGATCATGAAACAAGAAGTTATTAGAGGGGTATAGCCCCCAGAAAATTTAAGGCCACTACAGACTCAAAGCACAATTTTCCCGTTGCTCCCAATCTGCTCAATCGTGATTTTGATGTCAAAGAACCTCACAGGGTTTGGCTGGCTGATATCACCTATATTTCCACCGCCGAAGGATGGCTTTATCTTTCGGCTATCATGGATCTTGGATCACGTCGTATCATCGGTTGGGCCATGAGTGACACTATGAAACGTAAACTCACACTGGATGCTTTGACGATGGCTATCTGCAATCAATGACTACGCCCATAGGGCGTAGTATGAGGAAGGCCCCTTAAAGGGGCCAGATCATTCAAAATCTGGTAGATTTAATCGCAT
>JAFGFY010000082.1 GCA_016930795.1 Deltaproteobacteria bacterium | reverse complement strand
TTGGCGGGTCTTTCCTTTTTGTGGCCTTCGGTTTTTTGGAGGGCTGCGGCCTTCATCCGGTTCTTGATTCCGGTGATCGCCGCGAGTCTTCTCTTCACTTGCCTGATTTTCCCTTTCAGATGCCTGAGCCTGGGGTCTTTTTCGATTTCCTCTTTTTCCAATCCCCGGCCCTGGAGTTCAGCCAGTCTTTTGCCCAAGGCCTGTTCATCCTCCATTTTTCGTCTTTGGATAGAATCATGAGTATGACGTGACATGAACTTGTCTCCTTTACATTTTTTTAGATAATCCGATGCCCTGCAGATAATGCTGGCGTCATCGGCCTGTTTTTTAATATCAATAAGCATGCCATGAGCTTAACTGGCAGATATTCTTGGGATAATGTATCGCAAAGCCATACTTCTCGGAACTAGGAATTCCGATATGTGTCAGAATATGGTTCCTTTTGATCGAATGCAGGGCATTAAATAAAACATAATTTCTTGATAACACTACGTTATTCGGGAATAGGAACTACGGGGGTCCCTTTTTTGATGTAGCAGACCTCCCATTTCCTGTTTTGAACTCACTTTTCAGTGAGTGCTATTGAAACGGAAGAATGGGAACAGGATTGAGTTATGAAAATGAGAGGAACTTTGCTCCGGAGGGGATGATGAATGAACAGATGACGGAAAGACCGTGGGAAACCCTCAGTGAAATCCTGAAGACCTCCGACACAGAGGAGCTAAGGAGATACTTGGAGGCCTTGAGCCCAGCCGAGACCGCCCGAACCGTTTCACGTCTTTCTTCACAGGAACAGAGTAAATTGCTGATGGTCCTGGAGCCCCAGGATGCCGCCGATGTTATTGAAGGATTTTCAGATACCCAGGCGATAGAGCTGATCGAATACCTTCCCGCCGAAAACGCGGCGGCCATCGTCGATGAGATCCCGAGTGATAGACAGGCGGATCTGTTGGCAGAATTGGACGAAAAGGATGCGGAGGCGATTCTCAAAGAGATGTCTCCGGAGGAGGCGGATGCTGTTCGACACTTGCTGACCTATGATCCAAACACGGCCGGGGGCCTGATGATCAAGGAATATGTGGCCTATAAGGAAGAAGATCGGGTGTGCGATGTTCTCGAAGACCTGGAGAACAATAGGGGGATTTATAAAGACTACCATGTCCAGTATCTCTATGTGCGGGACAAGGAAGAACGGCTTGCCGGGGTCCTTCGAATTCACGACCTTCTTTACGCCCCGAGGGATGCTCTTTTGAACACACTAATGATCAAGGATCCGCTTTATGTCTCCGTTCAGGCCACTGTGGGTAAGCTTAGAGAATTTTTTAGTGAACATGGACTCTTTGGCGTTCCTGTAGTCGATACTGAGAGCAAGCTGGTTGGGGTGGTGCTGCCGGTGGCTGTTGAGGAGGCATCCGTCAAGCGCGCGAATAGACAGTTCCTGGGACTGAGCGGAATCGTCGGGGGCGAGGAGTTTCGAACCATGCCCCTCTTGGTTCGGTCAGGCCGGCGATTCTCCTGGCTCAGCATCAATATTGTACTCAATATTATTGCGGCGAGCGTCATTGCCTATTATCAGGATACCCTGGTGGCAGTCATCGCTTTGGCCGTGTTCCTTCCCATGATCAGCGATATGAGCGGGTGTTCAGGCAACCAGGCTGTGGCCGTGAGTATGAGGGAATTGACCCTGGGGTTGATTCGACCAAAGGAAATCCTGCGGGTAATCGGCAAAGAGCTCGGATTGGGCGCATTGAATGGTCTTGGCCTTGGACTTCTTTTGGGAGGTGTGGCCCTACTTTGGAAAGGAAATCCTTTCCTGGGACTGGTGGTTGGCGGGGCGTTGATGGCCAATACCATGTTGGCCGTGACCTTCGGGGGAGTTCTCCCCCTGGCTCTCAAGTCTGTAAAACTGGATCCGGCCCTGGTATCAAGCCCCGTCCTGACAACGGTGACAGATATGTGCGGCTTTTTCCTGGTCCTCAGCCTCGCCACCGCCCTCCTGCCGAGGCTTGCGGGGGGCTGAGAAAAGGGGGCTGGGGCTGTGCATTTTCATGCTGCGCGCCTCATCTTTCTACGCCGGGGACGTTTCCAGTAGAGATACTCGAGGGACTGCTTGATGGCCGTATTGATAGGAATGAGCGGAGTTCCTATCTCCGGACTCAGTGAGGAAATTTTCATGAAGGCCTCGTGGAAGTCCGGAACATGGGTCAGATCGGCATCTGTTTCCGCAGCGGTTGATTTTGCAGGTTCCGTTTTTTTCGCCACTTTGCAGAGGCAAAGCTCCTTTTGACCGAACTTGTTTCTTCGCACCGCGAAACCAAAGAGTCGGCACACCAGCGGGCGATAATCATAGAAGGCACACCTTCCGTATTCCGGCAGATCTCGATGAGGAATATACAGCACGCAATTCAAGTCGCCCCTCTCCATTCTCTTATCAATGGCTGACAGAGTGGCTTCCTCTTTCCCCTGGTTAAAGATTTCATTGGCCAATGGAAGGCATTCAAGGACGGTCGCCTCAACGTCTTGGCTTTGACAACAGACGCCGCAACCATCAGGGCAGCGAATGCCTGTAGCCATCTGGAACGACAGGATATGACGATCATACTCTCGGTATATGCCGTGTATGCGACGCAATAGGTGAGGCGACTGCCATGACATTTGGTTTAATTATACTCCGAAGAAGCTTGTATGATCCGGCTTGATAAAGGGCTTTACTCGGTTGATGAGTGAAAGCAAAAAGGATGCCAGATTTTCGATCATGCGGTCTCGGTCTCTCCTTTTCTTTGGACCAATCAGAAGAAAAGTCCATACCGGATCATGGGTAGGCCAAAATGAATCATCAAAGGAGCGTGTTACGCTTTGAGGAAAAGAACACATGATGGTCCTATCGTCTCAAGCTATTGAATGACACTTTTTTGGATTAAAGAATTGGGGCTGAGGCAGGTGTAAGAAGACAGCTATTTTCGGAACTGCTGGTTCTTTATGGACGGGCAACCGGAACTATCAGTTCCCATTATGAAAATATTCAGTTTTATTAGTCAGTTATTCTAAGCTTAAGCCTTTTTTTAAAAGCGTCTTTTTCCTTTGCTGAGTGTATCGGAACTGTATGTTCCGTTGCAAAAGCCCTTTCATGTCAAAAAACAATGTGAAATCAATGAATTGTTTTATTGGCACGATATATGCTGTGCATTTGGTTCAGAAAAGGTCTTGAACCTAATCAAGATTGGATTCTGGGAAATACTAGACAACAAGGGGGATAACTATAATGATGGATAAAGGAATGTCCGAGGCAGACCCACTGGAGCCTCCCGGTACCAGGCCGCTCTTAGGAGCGGCATTCTCAGAGGCGGCAGCTCATCCTGAAAAAGAGGTCTACCGCAAAAAAAAGAACCTGACAGTCATACCTTTTAAAAAGAATTCGAACCTTCCAAAGTTTCAATGCAGCCCGAACACGCTCTCCTTTCGAAAACGTTTTTATCCGGATATCCCTACCACCTCCTGGAATGATTGGCGATGGCAGCTGAAGAACCGCATTCGGGATATGGAGACCTTGCGGCGATTCCTCGTTCTCTCTGAGGACGAGCTGATGGCCTTATCCGATCCTGATGGACATTTCCCTTTCGCCGTTACACCCTATTACGCAAGCCTCTTAAACCGGGGGGATCCCAACCAGCCCATTCGAAGAGCGGTTGTTCCCGTGATGGCGGAAAGAGTTTTTTCTGAGGGGGAAGCCGAGGATCCCCTGGGCGAAGAGCATGACAGCCCTGTTCCGGGGCTGGTCCACCGATATCCCGACCGTGTTCTCTTCCTTGTAGCGGATTATTGCGCTACCTATTGCCGATACTGCACGAGGTCGCGTATGGTCGGGCATGGCGTCGGGACGGGCCCAAAGCGGCGGCGATGGCAAAAGGCGATCGACTATATCGCCGCCACCCCTTCAGTTCGGGACGTTCTTCTCTCCGGGGGAGACCCCCTGACCCTGTCAGATGAGAACCTGGAATGGCTTATCTCCAGGTTGAGGGAGATCCGTCACGTTGAGTTGATTCGAATCGGCACAAAGGCCCCTGTGGTCCTTCCGCAGCGGGTGACCCCGGCCCTTGTGCGAATGCTGAAGAAGTATCATCCCCTCTGGATGAGTATTCACTTTACTCATCCTGAAGAACTGACGCCTGAAACAAACCAGGCCTGTGAACGCCTGGCTAATGGGGGAATTCCTTTGGGAAGTCAGACCGTACTTCTTGCGGGAATTAATGACTCCGTAGAGACCATCAAGAGATTAGTCCACGGACTCATCAAGATCCGAGTGAAACCCTATTATCTCTATCAGTGTGATCCTATCAAGGGGTCGGCCCACGTGAGGACATCCGTAGATAAGGGACTTGAAATCATCAGGGGTCTCAGGGGTCATACCACGGGATATGCCGTGCCTACCTATGTGATTGACGCCCCCGGTGGAGGGGGAAAGATCCCGCTGATTCCTGACTATGTCGAAGGCCGTGAAGGAGATGATCTCCTGCTTAGAAACTATCAGGGCCATATCTATCGTTATCCAGACATAAAAGGGTGCACAGGGGATCGACCTTTGGTCCATTAGAGCAAGAGTTTATTTAGGAGACCGCAGTTGATGAAGGTCGGTATAACATATGATCTGCAGGAAGACTATCTGGCCAAGGGTTTCAGCGAAGAGCAGGCCGCTGAATTCGACCGTCCGGATACCATTGAAGGAATTGAAGGGGCCCTTTGGAGACTCGGGTATGAGACGGACAGGATCGGCCATATTGAAAATCTTGTCAGACGACTCAGCAGAGGTGAGCGCTGGGATATGGTCTTTAATATCGCGGAAGGTGTCAGGGGTTTCGGCCGTGAGGCCCAGGTCCCTGCGCTTCTGGATGCCTACGACATCCCCTACACCTTTTCTGACCCCTTGGTCCTTTCTATGACCCTACACAAGGCAGTGACCAAGCATGTCCTCAGGGACAAGGGAATTCCGACCCCTGATTTTTTTACGGTAGAACACCTCAGTGACCTGGACAAAGTGGACTTGGACTTCCCGATCTTTGCAAAGCCTGTGGCCGAAGGGACCGGGAAGGGAATCAGTGCCGCATCCAAGATAAAGAACAGAGGTGAGATGGTCTCGGTATGCCAAAGCCTCCTTGCCCTTCATGAACAACCCGTACTTTTGGAAACTTTTCTATCGGGCCGGGAATTCACCGTGGGTATTACGGGGACCGGCGAGAGGGCCGCCGCAATTGGAGCGTTGGAGGTCCTGTTGCAGGAAAAGGCTGAACCTGAGATCTATTCCTTTTTGAATAAAAAGAAGTTTGAGACACGTGTGAAATACTGCTTGGTCGAGGATGCTGAGGCACAAAGGGCCATTGCCGTCGCACTGGACGCGTGGCGTTGTCTCGGTTGCAGGGACGGAGGTCGTGTCGATCTCAGGTCGGATGAATACGCAACCCCCCATTTCCTGGAGGTCAATCCCCTGGCCGGGCTGAACCCGGAGATCTCCGACCTTCCCATCCTTTGCACTATGGCGGGAAAGAGTTATCAGGAGCTGATCGGTCGAATTATGGAGTCGGCCTTGGAGAGATCGCACCATCGTCCCTTTCCGGAGACCTCTTTCTGTTCCGACGCAGGACATTCCACCTGATACTGAACCCCATGAAGCTTGTTATACTATATGATCGCCCTCACGCGGGCGCGGATCCCGATCATACGGATGTTTTGGCCCAGATCAAGGCGGTAGGTCATGCCCTTCAGGAATTGGGGCATGAATACTCCGAACTCCCCTTTTCCTTGGATCTCATGGCCTCGATGCATGCTCTGAGAAAATTAGCCCCGGACATGGTCTTCAATCTTTTGGAATCTGTGGAGGATTCCGGTCGCCTTATCCACCTTGGCCCCTCTCTTCTCGATTTCCTACAGATCCCCTACACGGGATCTCCCACTGAGGCCTTGTTCGTGACCTCCAACAAGCTTCTTACCAAGATGCTCTTGAGGGGCGCTGGTATTTCGACGCCGGAAAGCGTGTCCATGAAAGAGGCGCGATGTGGGGCGAGCCCCCTAGAAGGCCCCTACATCATCAAGTCAGTCTGGGAGCATGCCTCTATCGGCATTGACGAGACCTCCATCGTCACGGTCAAAGACACACGCCGGCTTCTCCCAGAGATGGAGCGCCGCAGTGAGAAGCTTGGGGGCGAATATTTTGCCGAGCGATACATTGAAGGCAGAGAATTCAATCTTTCCTTACTGGTTGAAAATCATGTGCCAAAGGTCCTTCCCCCTGCGGAAATCCTGTTCGATCAATATCCAGATGGAAAGGCGAGAATCGTTGGCTACAGCGCAAAATGGGAAACGGGCTCCTTTGAATACTGCCACACGCGGCGCAGTTTTTCATCGAAAAAGGGGGAAGAATCATTGCTTCAGGAGATGGCAGAGATCGCAAAACAGTGCTGGCACCTGTTTGGACTCAGGGGATATGCTCGCGTCGATTTTAGGGTTGATGAACAAGACAGGCCCTGGGTTCTTGAAATCAATGCGAACCCCTGCCTCTCCCCGGATGCCGGGTTCGCCGCCGCGGCCTTTGAGGGTGGGGTGGAATATAAGGAAGTTGTGCGGTACATTATTAAAGACATTGGTAATCTGCATGGACCCAATAGGGTCGATAGACATGATAAAAGAGGCTCATATCGGCCATGCTGAGGATCCGCCGAATCTATGATAACATTCTACCCCTTGACGTTCGCGTCATCAAGGAAGTCCAGGATATTCTGAGGATCCAGTTCCCCCTGATTACCGAAGAAACGGTCAGGAGGCTTCCGGACCAACTTCGAAATCCCCTAAAATACCGGTTTCGATCCATTCTATTTGTTGCAGAGGGCGACGGAGGAAAAGTAAAGGGCTTCGCCTTGTTGCAGCATGCCCCTGATCTCCGGTTTTGTTACCTTGACTTCATATCCACGGCTAAACACGGAACCGGCGGCGGTATCGGGAGTGTCCTTTATGAGAGGGTGCGGGAAGAAGCACTCCTGATGAAAACCCTGGGGCTGTTTTTCGAATGCCTGCCCGATGATCCCTGTTTATGTAAAGATCCCGAGATCTTGAAGCAGAATACGGCGAGACTACGTTTCTACGAAAGGTATGGGGCCAGGCCTATCGCCAATACCGCATATGAGACGCCCCTGAATCCGGAAGATGACTGTCCGCCGTACCTAGTCTATGACAATCTCGGAAAAGGCAGGAATCTCTTCCGTAATTGGACTCAGCGCGTTGTCCGCGCCATTTTGGAGAGGAAGTATGGGGATTTATGCCCCAGGGAATATATCGAGATGGTGGTGAAATCAATCAAGGACCATCCCGTGAAGATAAGGGCACCGAAGTATACCAAAAAAGAAGAAGTTGTTGAAGTGAAACCCATAAAATCTGTTGAGAAACTGATTGTTCTGGCCGTAAACGACAGACATGAAATCCATCATGTCCATCAGAAGGGATATGTGGAATCCCCTATCAGGATCAACGCCATCCTGAAACGGCTTGAACCCATGGGCCTGTTCGAAAGGGTGGATGCGAGGCATTTTCCCGAGAAGCACATTCGGGCCGTTCACGACAGCCGATTTGTCGAGTATCTGAAAAAAGTATGTACCGTTGTGGAACCTGGCACATCCGTGTATCCTTATATCTTCCCCATCCGCAATAATGCGCGCCCTCCAAAGGAACTTCCGATCAGGGCAGGTTACTATTGTATCGACACCTTCACACCCATAAACGAAAACGCCTATCTTGCAGCAAAGAGGGCCGTCGATTGTGCCCTTACGGTTACTCAAAAGGTCCTCCAAGAAGGGTATCGGTTTGGCTATGCCCTTGTGAGGCCTCCCGGTCACCACGCCGAACAACGGGCATTCGGAGGATTCTGCTATTTTAATTCAGCGGCGGTCGCGGCTCAATACGCCAGCCCATATGGCCGTGTTGCCGTCCTTGATCTCGACTTCCACCACGGAAACGGCACACAGAACATATTTTACAAGCGCTCGGACGTGGTGACCTTATCCATTCACGGGCACCCTAGTTTTGCCTTTCCATATTTTAGCGGCTTTGTAGATGAAACAGGAGAAGGGGAGGGTGCCGGGTATAATATCAATTTTCCACTTCCTGAACAGATCAGCGCGGAAAAATACAGAGAAACCCTGGCCAAGGCGTTGCGACGCATCATGAGGCTGAAATGCGTTATCCTGATCATTGCCCTTGGTTTTGATACGGCAAAAGGCGATCCCACGGGAGGGTGGAATTTGGGCCCAAAGGATTTCAGGGCTGTGGGCCGTATGATCGGCTCTCTGAGACTTCCCACGGTCGTTGTTCAAGAAGGAGGATACAGGACCCAATTGTTGGGAACGAATGCGTATCATTTTTTCCTTGGTCTGTGGGAAGGCGGCCTGCCTCATCCGATTAGATAGACGAGCAAGGGACTGATTCTGCATTAAGGGATTATGATGAAGCCGCTTTTTAAACTGGATGAACTGACATGGAGAGAGGACCCAATTCTTTTGGATGTGGAGAGCATCAAAGGGCTTGTCGAGTCTTCGACCTTTTTTTCCCCGGAGGAACTTCAAATTGCGGTGGAACTTATCCAGGAAAGGCTTTCGAAAGGGATGTACAGCGGGTATCATTTTCTTTTTTCAGAACGAGCGGGGGCTGTGATCGGCTATGCCTGTTATGGTCCAATCCCAGGCACCAGAGACAGCCATGATCTATACTGGATTGCCGTGAAAAACGATCAAAGGGGCTTTGGGCTTGGGAAGGTCATCCTAAAAAGGGTTGAACAAAAGATAGGCGCATTGGGAGGAAGGAAGATATACGTTGAGACCTCTTCGAGGGACCAGTACAAGCCGACTCAAGCATTCTACAGCAAATGCGGGTATAAAAAAGAGGCCGTGTTCAGAGACTTCTACTCGGCCGGAGACGACAAGATCATTTATGTAAAGACCCTATCGCATCAGGATGGTGACGGGTTTGGCGGGTCCATATAGGAGGAGATGGCACAGGCTTGACTTTCCAGACAAACAGGAAGGGCCTCAAGAGATATAGAGAAAAGAGAATCAAACGGCGACCTTCAGCACACGATTAAGGCTTTTTCTGTATGGGATAAGAATATCCGCCAATGCCTTTGCGTCCGGTTCTGCACTGTTAAAAACCGGTACGGAACTGAATTCCGATAACTCTCTCACGTGTAACGGTGAACTGGAACAGACGCCGGATATGGCGTCGGGAACAAGACCGAATCTCTCCTTCAGAATCCTCAACCCCCCGATCGCACCAAAGGCGTCGGCCGCGCAAAAGATCAGCCTGTGCAGGCGTGAAGTGACGTCTGATGAATGCAAAAGCATGGCCGTCTCACGTTGAATAATCCCATCGGCAAATTCTACGATCCAGTAATTTTTTGGGTTGTTCGCATATTTAAGGTCGAGAGAGTTAAAAATCTTGATGACCTCCTTTTCAGGTAAGAGGTATGTGGAGGGATAGCCGAAGTGGGTGAAATCCGTATACACGGAAGCACCGGCATCGTTCATGTGCAGGATATCCTTCAGACTCGCGGTCCCGGTAACCTTTGATGCCTTCACACTGTAGCCCTGGGAGGTCAAAGCCCAACAGCAGGCAGCCGCGGCCATGCTTTTTCCGGAGTTCATCGATGTGCCGCACACCAGAATGAGTCGGGACCGAGGCGTCTTTTTCTCGACCCTTTTGGGTCTGATGAGTGAGTAGGGCCGTGTATTCAAGACGGCCCCATTCTGATCACAGACATATCCCAAGATCCGCACCCTCGTTGGATCTTTCACCAGAGAGCTTTTTGTCCGGACTATTCCTACGATACCCGACCGTGCAAGGAGGTCCACCTCGGGGCTTATCTTCTCCGGAACCAGCCCTTCATAGTAATCCGGGGCATACCGGTTTCCAAAGACAAAGATTCCCTGGGTCCCATGGTGAATCATATGGATCCGACCGGATACGTTTTCAATGGAAGAATGCTGTCCGATTCGACTGACGACGCCATAGACCATATCCCCTGGTTCGGGCACCTTGTCGGAATCCATATAATACTTCACCTGCTTTGACTTCATGGCCAAAGCGGCGCTTGGCAAGATAAATCCTTTTCGTATCTTCTTCATCTCTTATCCGCCCTTTAAGTATGAGATTATATTGGTTCCCTCCTCTATCATCGTTCTGTGCGAAGTGGCTATTCGATATAGTGGATGGTCATGATCTCCGTAGTGTGACCGTAACCGATCCCTCCCCATTTGTCGATACAGATCAGCCCGCCGGGGGCACCAATCCACTCGAGCGACTTCACGCCATTTGTAGATAACTGCCGACCCCGGCGTTTAGGTATGGGGAGGATTCCATCTCTCGGATGGCCGTCTCCACGGCATCTGCGGCTTCCTTTTCCAGAAGTAACTCATAGGCTCTTTCACAGGCACTGGTCACGTCTTTTTGCCTCTCTTCTTTATGTGAAAATGCACAGCAAGCGCATTCCCCTCAGCCTTGTTGGAGCGTAGCGGAAATCCCGCTTATCGGGGCTGCGGGGTTAGCGAGCGAATCACAATAATAGAAAGATCCTTACATTTGGAATCTCCCCGTGGCTTGCCGCGGGGAGATTCAATTCCTTTGCCTTGCACCACCGTGGACGATGAACTTCGGTTTCACGTTTATTCTCTTCTTCATTAAAGTCAACTATGGGCGAGCTGTGTGTTGCTCAAATAAAATCCTTCTGATCTTGTCTAATAAAAGCAATAAACATACCAATCATTGAGCTCTCAGGCACATAGGCCCTGCTCTTTTTGATATCCAAGACCTCATTTTCCGAAGTAAAAAGACCACCGTATTAATCACTCCAATGAAGCGGAGAGCGACTGTCTATATATCGAAAAGCCTAATCGGAACCGGGAGTTCCGGTTGACACCGATATGGGAACCGAAGATTCCCATTTTGATTTATCTCCGTATTTCAAAAGGTTATTCTGGACTCGTTCGGATATTCCAGCCATGATTCCCCCCTCCTAAAAACAAACCGGAACTGGCAATTCTGATGCCTTCAGCTGAAACATAAAAAAACACTGAGAGATCAATTGGTTAGCTCAATGGCATGTTTGTTGCCTGCTACGTAACGGGAAGTTGTGAAGAAGTTTAGCATTTCAAAGAAGGAATCGAATAATTTGAGGGGGAGTTGAAGATGGAGAAGATTCATAAGAGTCTGGTAATCATCGTGTATGCCATATTTTTTGTGGCTTTGTCATTCGGTTCGGCCCTGTCGGCCGATGAAGTGACCATCTCAGGGACGGTAAATGACAATTATGAAATCGAGACCGATGACGGTGAGATATATGAGATAGGGGATAGCGAACAAGGTGATGAACTCGTGGGGTACGTTGGTTCAAGAGTAGAGGTCACAGGTACGATTGAAGAGGATGAAGATGGCGTGAAGGTTATCACCATCACATCATTCGTTCTGCTCGAGGAGGCTTCAGAAGAGGATATCGAAATAATTGAGTAATAACCCTTCTAAAAACATTCATACCTCGAAAAGAAATGGATGGGGAAGGCGTCGAAAGAATTGTCTGTGAAGAGATACCCTATCTTTGAAGAGAAAAATCATGAAGACGGATGAAGATGACGCGGCAGTAGAAATGCTCGGAGAAATGACCATTCAAGGAAGAATTATCCCCACTGAATGGGACAAGAGAGGTAACGTAACGGGCATCGGAATCGAGTACAATGGTGAAGAGTATATTGTTTTTCTGAATAAAACGGGAGAGAAACTTTTTCGTCATATAAACCGAAAAGTGGAGGCGACCGGCTCAGTTAAGAAGATGTTTGGTGACCTTGTTCTTACCATTGAGACTTATAGCCTATCGAAAGAGGACCATGAAGCGGGATGATCTTTTGTGAAGCAGGCTCTTCCGGCTTCGATTTGACACGTTTAAAACAAAGGAGTTAAGAAGACGAATAGGCTATGAAATACAAACAGTTGACCGAAGAGGTGATCATCACAGGTTATGTGAGGGCTACGGATTGGGATTGGCAGGATGATGTGAGTGGTATTAGTCTTGAAACCCAAGATGATGAGGAATATGTGATCGATCCGAATGAACTGGAGGAAAGCCTGTTTCTTGAAGTTGATCGCGAAGTGGAGTTAACGGGTATTCTAGAACAAGACCGTGACGGTACAAAGCATATAACCGTCATCAGTTATAAGTCGTTGAGTGATCCTACCGATTGGGCGGATGAGGACGACGAGTATGAAGAAGACTATGAGTACGAAGAAGACTATGAGTACGAAGAAGACAACGATTTTGAAGAAGAGGATGATCCGAAATTCGACTGAGAGATTTTCTCGATTTATGTGAGTGAGAAATGGATGGAAGAGAAATGAAAATGGAGAAGTGTGAAGATTCGTCCTATGCTAGAGATTCCGGTTTTTCACACATGAAAGAGGCTGAGTTGTTCGAAGATTACATGCCTTTAGAAGATGAGACCTATATAAACCCCGAGCAACTTACCTACTTCCACCGAAAATTTTTTTCTTTGCGAGAGGAATTGGCCAGCCAATTAGATATCCTCCTTTATCAGATGAGAGGAGAGAGTGCCAAAGAAGTCGAATTCCTGGACCAAACTACATGCGAAGCAGACACCGCTTTGAAGATTTGCAGTCAAGATCGAGCCATTAAGATGACAGAAGAAATAGATGCGGCCTTACATCGAATTGAATTCAAGAAACACGGTTACTGTGAGGAGACCGAGGAAGAAATCGGAATCAGTAGCCTTGAACCTTGTCCCACGGCCACCCTCTGCCTTGAAGCACAGCATTGGCTGGAAAGCGGAAAAAACTATGAAAGGAGCATTTTCCAGTGAAGAAAAAACCTAATGAAATCCGTCCCACCGATTCCCCGCCATGGGGCCTTCTGACCTGCATTGATCTATATGAATGTGACCCGGATATCATCCGAGACGCACAAAAAATCCGACAATTCGTTGTAGAGCTTTGTGATCTTATCGAAATGAAACGTTTCGGTGAAACCCAGGTCGTGCATTTTGGTGAAGACGAGAGGGTCGCGGGATATTCCATGACCCAACTCATAGAGACGTCGCTGATTTCCGCCCATTTCGCGAACAAGACTAACACGACCTATCTCGACGTCTTTAGCTGCAAGACCTATGACCCTCAGGCCGTGGTGGACTATGCCAAAGGGTTTTTCCAAGCCAAGCGTCTCAATATTCAAGTGATCCAACGAAAATGATTTCAAGGCTCCTGAATCAATAAAGGTAATACACTATGGGAAATTAGCGAACAATGCATAAATCTTATGTCTCCGAACTGGAAGAATGTGAAAGGTTGTGGCATCGTCTTATCCGTCCCAAGAGTATCTCCGATTTATGGGAATTTCGCCTCTCTTTTCAGCGGTACTATGATCACAGACCCTGTTTCCTGCTCTTAGAAGATCGAGAAGGTATCGCCGGCATGGTGCCGCTTTCCTATATTGAAAACGGGGATCTCTTCGTCTTCTTCCCCGGAGAACTCTGGAAGGGAAAAACCTGGATTGAACGAACCCCCATTTATGTGAGAGAACCAAGTCTTGTTTCGGAGGTCCTTAGCTCCTGTCCGGACAGGACCTACCTGAGGTACATGGATATCTCGGAGGAGTTGGACGTCTCGGGGCTTAGCGTGGATGAGATCGGATATGTCCTATACCCTCGAGATTTAGACCCTGATTTGACAGGTTACCGCGCGAGGTTTTCCAACAAGAAACTAAAGGCCATTTTGAAGGAGGTTAGATCTTATACGGAGAACGCCTCCTTTCATCTCAATCGAGTGGAAGACTTTGATCGCATCGTGGACATGAGTGTTAAGTATTATGGAAAGGACTCCTATCTTCACGATGATCGATTCAGAGAAGGCTTTAGGGATATCATGTATTTTCTTCAGCAGGGAGGCTGGCTTCGCATGGTCAGCCTTGAGATTCAGGGTGAAACAGTAGCAGTCGATCTTGGAGCCCTCTGGCAAGGGACCTATACCGTGTTTCTCGGAGGAGCTGATCGAGGATTCCCCGGCGTCGCCAAGGCCATGAATATGCACCACATTGACTTCGCTTGTGAAAAGGGGATTTCAAAGGTGGATTTTCTCTGCGGCGACTTTCACTGGAAGAAACTTTGGCACCTGGATCCTGAACCCCTCTTCAAATTTGTAGGTCCCGCCTTGCGCGTAGAGGATCAACCGCGAGAGGAAGAGAGGACCATACCCAAGGACTGGGAGAAAGAGGCTCCCCTATTCGTTTGACAGAGGAGATCGGAAGGTCCTGTTATGCATCGTGAACCTGTGATTGTCGTCGGGACCACTCCGGACTATGTGGTCAAGATCCACAAGAAATACTCGAACGCCGCCGTCTTTATTTTGGACGAGCATTATCGAGGGGATCTTCTCTTCCAGCGGGTTGACGGGTCAGCCCTGCTTTTTGTCCCGCTTGAAGACTTTGATGAGACGGCCCGGTCCGTTCATCACTATATATCCCTCAATAATCTCCTCCCCAAGGGCTTGGCCTGCTTTGATTGCGAATCCTTGCTGGTTGCGGCCCGGCTGGCCTCCGCGTTGAGTCTACCCTATCCTTCGGTGGAGGCCGTCATTCATACTCGGAACAAATTCGAGTTGAGAAGGATCTGGGCGGAATCACATATTCCGTGCCCTCGAGTCTTGCTCGTGTCCAGCCTCTCCGAATCCATGGAGGCCTTTGATCTTTTTGACGGGGATATCGTATTAAAGCCGGTCTCGGGAAGCGGAAGCGAACTCCTGTTTCATTGCAGGACCCAAGGAGAGGTCAAGGGTGCCGTTCGAATCATGGAGGAGCAACTCCCCTTGAGAAAATCGAATCCCCTTTTCAGTCTGATTCCCGGCACCGATAGGGCGGAGCCGGTCAACCCCTGCGAATTCTGGATTGTGGAAGAATTTATTCCCGGACCCGAATTCAGCTGTGATTTTCTGCTCTATGAGGACCATACCCTTATTGTCAGGGAGACCGGGAAGGTTAAGATGCCTCGACAGACCTTCGGATCGGTCCTTGCATACACCTTTCCCCTATCATCGAAGGAGAGAGAACCGCTACAGGATCTTCACCCTATCCTTGAAAGGGCGGCCCGGGTCCTTGGATACACTCAGGGACACTTTATGGCCGACTTCATCGTGCGGGAGGGCCAAGTGGTTCTTCTTGAGATGACACCCAGACCTGGCGGGAATTCCATCCCCGATCTTCTGGAGACGGCCATAGGCCTTGATCTCATTAGAATCCATCTGGATATGGTCTCAGGGAAATTGGATAGTCTCGGTCCCGTGCCTTTGCCTTCAGAGTCGTCCGCGAGTATACATCTCTATGCCGCCAATGAAGGGACCATTACCCATCTGGACTCCTCTCAAATCCTTTCTCAACCCTGGGTCAAAGCTCTGGTACTCAAGAAAAGGACTGGGGACCAGATTACCCTTCCCCCTAACGACTACGACAATCGACTCCTCGGGTATTGTATTGTTTCCACGGAGCCCTCATCTGATCTCATATCCATCCACCGCACCCTTCAAAGACTCCTAAGAGTCGCAATCGACGCTTGAGGAGTCTTCTGTATGACGATGATGTACGCAAGGCCGAAAAATTCTAGAATCTTCCAGGCATACAAACTGGTTAAGACCTTATTCAAGGTCTTTAAGAACCGGGAAGAGGTTCTGCTTGGGAGAATACTCATACCCTACCTGAAGGGAATACTTGAGAAGAAAAACGTCTTTTTGGTGAGTGCGTCGAAGTTTTCAACCCCTCAGTATTTCTTTGACGAGCCCTGTCTGACAGAAATGACAGCTCGGTTTATGGAATCATTTTCGAGGCACCTGAGTCGGTATCGCGTCTTTTACGCCATGAAGAGTAATTCTTTCGCGGGGATCTGCAGAAGACTCGTGGCAGAGGGGCTGGGTCTCGATGTGTCCAGCGGATCGGAGCTTGCTAGGGCCCTCTCCCTGGACTGCCGAGAGATCATCTTCAGCGGTCCAGGGAAGACGGATGAAGAACTCCGGCTTGCCGTTCAACATCGCTCAAGGGTAACCCTGCTGATGGACAGCCTCGGGGAGCTTCAGAGGGTCTCACATATTCTAAAACAGGAACCGGTCCAAGGAGAACCTTTAAGGGCAGGCATCCGTATAAGGCACCAGGAGGGCTGGAGTAAATTCGGCATCCCGCTGGACGACCTGGGCCTCTTCTTGAAGCGGGCCGGAGAGGTCCGAGGACTCGATCCGCAGGGCATTCAGGTCCATAGCAGTTGGAATCTTGATCCGGGCCCTCAAGCAGAAATAATCCGCCGAATAGGCATCCACTTAAGTCGAAATCTGCCCGAAGGCCTATTGAAATCACTCAAATTCCTCGACATCGGAGGGGGTTTCTGGCCTGAACAGGGAGAATGGCTCAATGCCCAAAACACCCTTTGGGGAAAACTTATTCAGGCCGTTGACTCAGACTTTGAGTTAGGCCCCGGACATTACTACCGGAAGGCATGCTCTATCGAAGATTTTGCCGAACAAATCGCCGGGACCTATTTACAGCAAGGACCTCCATTGAGTAACCTGGAACTCTGGATGGAACCAGGGAGATGGCTGTCACATTCGGCCATGCATATCCTGCTCAGTGTGGTGGACAAGAAGGGTAAGGATATGGTTATCACAGATGGGGGTACGAACCTCCTGGGTTGGGAACGCCCTTTGTCGGAGTTTATCCCTCTGATCAACTTGACGAGACCCTCATTGACAGAGCACAGGGTTAGGGTCTTCGGATCCCTGTGCACACCCCATGATGTCTGGGGGTATTCAATCTTCGGGAAAGACGTCAGGGTGGGCGATGTCATTATCGTTCCAGACCAGGGGGCCTATACCTACTCTTTGAGTCAATCCTTCATCAAGCCTAAGGCCCGGGTCATACAATACGGCGGGGAATCCCTTAGAGAGGTGGAGGAGGAAGGTTTGAAAGATTTCGGAATTCGGAGTTCCAATGTCTGAAAAACCGGAACTTATAGTTCCTAGTTTTGATTTTTTCATAATTTCAAGGGGTTAAACCCAAGTCCCCTTTCATGGCTGCGCCGGGTCGCCCGCAAAGTCTTCCCTAACAGAACCATGAGTTCCGGCCAAGACCATGGAAAAGACAGCAATCCTATATGTATCTATACGTTATGGCTATGGCATATCTCTTGCTTTTATGGTATACAGGCACAAGTGTTGCCGTCTTTGCAGAAGGATTCTTTCGATGCAGGAATGCAAAGACCCGGCGACCATGATTTGGTAAAATTTTGAAAAGGAGGTTTTTGTAAAAATGAAGCTGAAGCCATTGGAGGACAGGGTATTGGTTCTGCGGATTAAAGAAGAAGAGAAGACTTCCGGCGGAATCGTGATTCCGGATACGGCAAAGGAAAAACCGATGCAAGGGAAGATTGTCGCCGTGGGCCCTGGAAAGGTTGATGAAAAGGGAAAGCGAATTCCCATGGAGGTCAAGAAAAACGATCGCGTGCTTTTCGGCAAATACGCAGGGAACGAAATCAAGATTGATGGTGTGGAACACCTGATCATGCGGGAAGACGATATTCTTGCCATTGTGGAGAAGTAAGAGAGAGGGGGTGCTGAGTCATGGCAAAAAAGGAAATCCTATATAGTGCAAAGGGAAGGGAAAGGATGCTTAAAGGCGTTGACACCCTGGCCAATGCGGTGAAAGTGACCCTTGGGCCCAAGGGGCGAAATGTGCTCCTTGATAAATCCTGGGGTTCACCCAAAATTAGTAAAGACGGCGTGACTGTAGCCAAAGAAATCACCTTGGAAGATAAGTTTGAAAACATGGGGGCACAGATGGTGAAAGAGGTGGCCTCCAAAACATCGGATGCCGCGGGAGATGGGACCACAACAGCGACGGTGCTTGCTCAAGCCATCTATCGGGAGGGATCCAAACTGGTGGCAGCAGGCTCCAATCCCATGTCTATTAAGAGGGGTTTGGAAAAGGCCGTTGAGTTGGTAGAAAAGGAACTGAAGTCCATCTCGAAACCGACAAAGGAAAAGACGGAGATCGCTCAAGTAGGGACTGTCTCGGCCAACAATGACAGGACCATCGGGGAGATCATATCCGAAGCCATGGAGAAGGTAGGAAAGGAGGGCGTCATCACGGTCGAAGAAGCCAAAGGCATGGAAACAACCCTTGAAATCGTGGAGGGAATGCAATTCGACCGCGGCTATCTGAGCCCTTACTTTGTTACAAACGCCGAAAAAATGGAAGTTCACTTGGATGAGCCATACATCCTTTTACACGAGAAAAAGATCAGCAGTATGAAAGACCTCCTCCCCATCCTGGAGTCGATCGCCAAGACCGGGAGGCCCTTCCTGCTCATCGCCGAGGATGTGGAAGGGGAAGCCCTGGCTACCCTAGTTGTCAACAGGCTCCGCGGCACCCTCAAGTGTGCGGCTGTCAAGGCCCCTGGCTTTGGTGATCGCCGCAAGGCCATGCTCCAGGACATTGCCGTTTTGACAGGCGGCGAGGTGATCAGTGAAGATCTGGGCGTCAAGCTGGAGAAGATAACCCTTAAAGACCTTGGAACAGCCAAGCGCATCACCGTGGATAAGGACAATACCACCATCGTGGATGGCGGTGGCGAACGCAAGGCCTTGGAAGGGCGGGTCAAACAGATCAGAGTGCAGATCGAGGAGACCACGAGTGATTATGACCGGGAAAAACTCCAGGAGCGCCTTGCCAAATTGATCGGGGGGGTTGCCGTAGTCAAGGTGGGCGCCGCGACCGAGACTGAAATGAAAGAGAAAAAGGACCGGGTGGAGGATGCACTCAACGCAACACGGGCCGCCGTGGAAGAAGGAATTGTCCCGGGGGGCGGCGTGGCGTATATCAGGGCGATGAAGGCCCTGGATGGGATTGAACTGCCGGGTGAAGAGCAGCTGGGCCTTATATTAATAAAACGCGCCCTTGAAGAGCCCATTCGACAGATAGCCTACAATGCGGGTTTTGAAGGCTCCATTGTGTCAAAGCAAGTGATGGAAGGAAAAGGCAATTTCGGGTTTAATGCGGAAACGGGAGAATATGAAGATCTGTTGAAAGCGGGGATTATTGATCCCACCAAGGTGGCCCGGTTGGCCCTGAAGAACGCGGCCTCTGTGGCCGGACTCCTTATCACGACCGAGGCCATGGTGGCGGAGAAGCCGGAGAAGAAGAAAGCCGCACCGCCTATGCCTATGGATGAGGATATGTACTAAGGCCTTTGATACTTTCAGCAGGAGGATTCAAAAATGCCGGTATATGAATTCAAGTGTGATAAATGCCATAAAAAATTCACCCTGACGATGAAGATTTCGGAATATGAAGGGAAGAAATTCAAGTGCCCGAAGTGCAAAAGCAGTAGGGTGAAACAGCAGATTACCTCCTTTCAAACAAAGACCTCCAGGAAGAGCTAGCATATCGTTCCTTGTTTTCTGTTCTTTCCGTAGCCCCTCCGAGATCTGAGGGGCTACTCTTTTATCTTGGAAACACCATGTTAAAAGTCAAGAATCGGCTGGATAAGATGAGATCATGGTTTGATCGATTGGATCCAAAATCCCTAAGGCAGATCGCGTGGAATCTCGTGCTGATATCCTTAGGCAGCGCGCTCTGCGCCATATCCATCAACGGGATTCTTATCCCCCATGAATTTCTCAATGCGGGTTTTGTGGGTTTAGCCCTAGCCATCCACTATTTCTTTCCCCCTCTGACTGTTGCCTCGATCTACTTTCTCCTTAACATCCCGGTCTTTGCCGTGGGATGGAAAATCGTGGGAAGACGCTTTTTTCTTTACAGCCTTGCAGGGATGATCATCTTTTCCAGCGCCGTGCAGTGGATACAAGTTTCTGTCCCGGTCCAAGATAAGATACTAAGCGCGCTGTTGGCCGGGGTCATCTCGGGGATCGGCTCAGGGGTCGTTCTCAGGTCTTTGGGATCCGGCGGAGGGCTGGATATCCTTTCGGTGATCATCTTTCAGCGGTTCTCCATTCGGTTGGGATCCACGAGCCTCGCCTTTAACGCCATTCTACTCACAGGGGGCGCCCTCCTTTTCACCCTTGAGAGGGCGCTTTATACGTTGGTCTTCGTTTTTGTCAGCTCTTACATGCTCAATGTCGTTGTTACGGGGCTAAGCCAGAGAAAAATGGTCTATATCATATCCCCCAAATGGAAAGAAATCTCAGAAGAAATCATGCACGAGATCGAACGCGGATTGACCATCATTGAAGGAAAAGGAGGATATACGGGCCGTGACGAGCAGATCATTTATACGGTGATCACCTTCAGGGAGTTGGTCGAGCTGAAAAAGATGATCCGAAGACTGGACCCCTCGGCCTTCGTCGTGGTCACAGATACGCTGGAAGTGATGGGACATCGTATCGGGACACAACCCCATTGGTAATCATTTCATATATAGTGGCTAAGCCAACTTCGGCAACTATTGAATCTCTGAAACATTCTCCAACATCTCCTGATACACAAGCGGTGCCAAATCATCGAACCTGTATGATCAATCCTAAGCTTATCTATAGGTGCCCCCTGATTTGTGAAGTAGAGAAACCTGGTTATTGAGTGAGGGATTGGAAGAGGCTGAAAGGGGCGAAAAAAAGCCCCTCGAACCGAGGCTCTTTTAAGAGACGGTGAGGGGCGTAACGATGGGAGATTCTCTCTGGGGCGGTACCGCGACCGCTTGAGAATCCCCCAATCGGTAGTATTCATTATATCCCATTCGGGTGCGTTCGTTCAAGGGAAAGAGTGAAAAGAAAACCCCTCCGAGTGGGGTGGTGGTACTCGAAGGGGTAAAAGAAGGAAAAGTATGAAACGTCTTTTCCTGTTTTCAAAGTTAAGGAGGCAAAGCGAGAAGTCAAGCATTCCCGGACAAGGGCCGAAGGAACAAAAAAGGAATATTTTTTCGGCCATGTGGGGAATGTGGTATGGGGAAAAGAAGAAAATGAGAAAGAGGTGGGTCACACGGCATCGTATAATTCATTGAATTTGTTCTGGTAGTCCCAAAGGGGATCGAATAAGCCGGAGGCTTAGAAATCCATGTCTTCCCTTCTGCCCAGGTGGGAAGACACATAAGTCATTGATATAGTTAGTTATGAGCCTTTCCCGTTTGTATGAATCCTACCGCATTCTGCAATCCAGATGAGCCTGGTCTTTTCTAGACATCTCCAGCTGTACTTTTGATTATCTTTGAGCTATACCTGTCACCCTCAGCATTATCTGAGATTAAAACTGATGAAGGAGTTATAAATGACAGAAGCAAAAGGATTGAGCAAACCGGTAAAAATGAAAAACGATCTGGCAGCATTCCTGGGAGCAACAGAGCTACCCAGGACGGAGATCACAAAGAGACTGTGGGACTATATTAAAGCTAATGGACTCCAGACAAGGACTGAAAATGGGAAACCTGAGAATGCAGGCAAATTCATTGTAGCTGATGCAAAACTGCTCCCGATCTTCAAGAACACAAAATCTAAGAGCAAATCAGGCAAGCTCACTGATCTTACAGGGATGGAACAAGGCCAGACGATCCATATG
Organism: Deltaproteobacteria bacterium; assembly: GCA_016930795.1. Classification (GTDB taxonomy): domain Bacteria; phylum Desulfobacterota; class DSM-4660; order Desulfatiglandales; family HGW-15; genus JAFGFY01. The sequence goes on along the minus strand of JAFGFY010000082.1, from coordinate 964 downwards.
ATGCAGATGGCTGCTGTTGTCGGAGCAAACGTGGAATAAGCTTTAAAGGGGAGGATCTCTGGCAAAGACAAATTATGAGGTCAGGTCTCCGGTTGAGTACTGATAATAGAGATCAGCAAAAATCAACCGGAGCCCTGACCCCTTCATTCTTAGCGGCTTGGACATGAAAACAGCCTACTTCCCACCCTGGTTGAAGAGTTTCCAAGACATCCCGAAGGTCGGGATGTCAATGAATATCTTAAATAGAAATAAGCCTCTGGCAGACGAGCGGGGATCTTAGAGGGAGGAGGGGTTGCCCATGGGGCTAAGATCCATGGCTGGTTTTTGTATAGTTTACAGAGAGGGGTTTGTCTATCGGGAAAACCATTTTTTTAAGGGGGAAAACCTGATATTGGGGTAAGACATCGGACCATTGCTAACAAGCTCACAGTGGCCGTATGCTCATTTTTTGAGGCGCTTTTGAACACCAGAAAAAACTTGAGTTAACACCCTCTAATATGTTCCGTCCGTTCAACACCGTCTATGGACTCGGCAATGTGTTTAAACTCCAGTTTGAGGTCTTCCATTTTTACGCTCCTACTCTTTTCACACATGTTGATAAGGCGGAGAAAGACTTTGTCTAAGGATTCCCTAAGTTGAGGAGAATAGGTATCTCGATCCTTTTCAGCGAGTTTATAACAGAGTTCCAGGCGGGGATCTAATTCAGTTGCCATTTTGAGCCCCCTTTCTGCGAAAGGTTAAAGTTGCTTTTTGACTATCTTCATAAAAAGCTAGTGTAATAGAATACTCGGTTATTTTAGGCTATTCTATCCGTAGAAACCCTGATTTTTTATGGCGTGAATGCTGATATTGAAGATCGGGAACGGAAGAGGGAAATTAATAAGCAGAAGATTTTCAATCCTATGGTCAGTAGTGGGTCTTATCGATTTCCCTTCAGCTAGTTGAGTTCATAGAGGCAAGCACC
>JAFGFY010000081.1 GCA_016930795.1 Deltaproteobacteria bacterium | reverse complement strand
GAAGTGGCCAAGCGTCTTCGCAACTATATGGAATCCCCGCTGTTTCAGGAAACAAGGCGGGAGATGGAACTGCCCGAGCCGGACAGGGCCAGGACCTTTCTGGAAAAGATTCAGTCCACGATCAAGCAGGGCTACTTCTTCACCAGGGCGCTCAGCAGAAAGTCGTTCGTCACCCCCGAGACCTTTGTTCTCCATATGAAGGAACTCGTGGGTGAACACACATTTGCGGATCTGAAGATCCCGTTCAAGTGCTCCAGCGTCGACCTCATCACCGGTGATCCCATCATCTTCACCGACGGCGACCTCTTCCAGGCGCTCCAGGCCAGCTGCGCGACGCCGGGGTTCTTCCCGCCGGTGAGCATGCACGGCATGCTGCTGGTGGACGGCGGGGTTGCCGAGATGGTGCCCTATTACCTGGGGAAGACCTTCAATCCCGATTATACCATCGGGGTGGATGTCACCAGGAACATCGAACCCATAGTGGAGGAGACGGATATTCACCACAGCCTGGATGTGGTGTTCAGAAGCTATGATATCTCGCGCGATTTCATGAACCTCTATACCACCAAGGAGCTGGATTGCGTCATCCGGCCCGATCTCGGCTCCTATCTCTGGTCTGATTTCGAGTACTTCGACCTCTTTGTGGAACAGGGCTACAAGGCAGCCAGGGAAAAGATCCGCGAGCTGAAGAAGAGGATATTCTGGCTGGCATAACATCGGGAGTCCGTTCTTTTCTTTTTGAGTTTCACTGTGACAGTTCTTTTCAACAAATGCTGAAAGTAGCTTTTTGAGTGAAAAACTTGACGAGAATTTATTTTCAGTGTATTGATAGTTTTCAGCAAATGTTGAAAAGGGTAACTGTAATGAAAATAAAAGGGGTGTTGATCGAAGAAAAAGCCGAGAATGCACTCAGGACCTGTCTGCAGAGAATCCCTTTTTTAACTATTGAGAAGATTGTCCGGGAAGCTAGGGATGGGACAGGCGAAAGCATGTTTGATCTTGTGGCGACAATATGCCTTGGTCAGAAGCGTCTGCGCATCATTGCCGAGGTCAAAAATAACGGACAGCCGAGAGTGGTACGATCCGCCATCTCACAACTCAAAAGGTATTGTGAGAATTCATCGGATGTCTATTGCGTATTTGTCGCACCATACATCTCTCCTCAGGCAGCTGAGATTTGCATCAATGAAGGCGTAGGGTATCTTGATCTTGCCGGGAATTGCAGATTGAGCTTTGGAGAGGTCTATATTGAGCAAAGGGGAAATCCCAATCCATATTCAGAAAAACGCGATCTCCGGTCTTTGTATTCACCAAAGGCTGAACGGGTCTTAAGGGTGCTCCTCAACAATCCGGAGAAGTTTTGGCGGTTCCAGCCTTTGGCAGAAGAGACTGAGGTAAGTCTGGGGCAGGTCTCCAATGTAAAAACTCTTCTTGAAAATCGGGAATGGCTGATAACCTCGAATGACGGATTCCGGGTCAAGGACCCTGATAGCCTGTTGGAAGAATGGACGAAAAACTATAATTTCAAGAGAAACATTGCCAGAAATTATTACACCTTGAAGACGCCTGCTGAGATTGAGAATGACCTTGCTGAAGAGTGCGATCGGATAAAAGTCAACTATGCAATCACAGGGTTTTCAGGGGCAGCGCGATATGCACCCATGGTCCGTTATCAGCGGGCCATGGTATATGTTGCAAATGAGTTGGACATCATTACCTCACGGTTATCCCTTAAGGAAGTGACCAGCGGGGCTAATGTTACGCTCCTCGCACCATACGATGAAGGTGTTTTTTACGGCAGACGGGATGTCGATGGAATTCAAGTTGCTTCCCCTGTCCAGATATATCTCGACCTGATGAATATGAAAGGGCGGGGGGAGGAAGCTGCGTCCGCGGTTTTGAATAAGGTGATCAAGCAGGGATGGTGACACGGCGAGATTATTCAGCAGATGCCGTTCATGCAGCTAAATCGGTACTGATCGAACTGACGCATCTCCTGGGTGAGTATCGAGAAGATATCGTGCTCATCGGTGGGTGGGTTCCAGAGCTTATTATCCCGCAAGGGCAGAAGCCTCATGTCGGGAGTATTGATGTGGATCTTGCATTGAACCATACCAGGATAAAGGAGGCAGGATACAGGAGGATTGAGGAGTTGCTTCGCTCCCGTGGCTATTATCAGGATAAGGAGAGGCCGCAATATATCTTTTTAAGAGATGTGAAGAGCGGTGACATTGCGATTACCGTAGAGGTTGATCTCCTTGCGGGTGAATATGAGGGGACCGGAAAGGGCCGGCGCCACCAGAGTGTTCAGGGAATAAAGGCCAGAAAGGCCAGGGGATGTGATCTCGCATTCGAGATGATCAAAGAAATCTCTATTGAAGGAGAACTCCCTGGTGGAGGACTGGACAGGGTGATCATCCGTGTTGCGGCAATCGTCCCGTTCTTTGTCATGAAGGGGATGGCGCTTGTTGACCGGATGAAAGAGAAGGATGCCTGGGATATCTATTATTGTATCTTGACCTATCCTGGGGGAATAGGCGCGCTTGTTCAGGAGTTTGAGTTGCATAAGGATCATGGCCTGATACAAGAAGGACTGGAAAATATCGCCTCGAAGTTTTCGTCCGAAAAGGATATCGGCCCCAAGTTTGTTGCGGATTTTGAGGAAGCTGATGACCCGGAGGAAATTGATCGGATTAAACGTGATGCCTTTGAACGAGTACATGCCTTCCTGGCGAAGCTGGGGTATTGATGGACGATATACTGAGTGTGACTGCTTATATAATAATTTCAGAACTCATTGTTTTTTATCAGATCTTAACTTCAGAAATGAAACCTGCTCTCATCTTAGAAAAGATAGGCTTGCAGGGATTTTACAGTTTACAATTGTTATCTGAGGAGTAGCAGAGAAGTGACTGTACTGCGACACACAATTGGCAAGTCGACTCTTTCTGAAGGGCTTGCAGTACCAAAATCATTGGAATCATGGGTCGGAGCACCAAACAGAGGCCAGAAAAGGAAACTGACACTTTTATTCGACAATCAACACGCCGTAGTGACTTTAAGACGGCTGGCGAATGCCAGAGATCATGTGCAGATTAAATATGAGAACAAAGAAGGCCTGCTATTCCGGCAATGGCTTGCTTCTCTCTTCACTCCTACTGAAGACGGTATGGGGGGGTGAATATTTTGAGTTGCATAAAGTTGATGATGATACATATAGGGTAAACCCCTTTCCTTTAAGCAAAAAATCAGAGGACCGCTTGACTGTTGTGGAATGGATATTTCATCGAACTAATGAACGTGCATTTCATAGTCGTGACGCAGTGCGAGAGATCCCGGCCATCGTGCAGAGTGTTCAGTACAATCCATCTGAAGGGCAAGCATTCTACAATCGCCAGTTGTCCAACTACTTTGTTTCGTGGGATTGGAACCGTGAGCAGCAAGCTATCCCGGAATTACCATTGAAGTGCGATTTCATAAAAAATAATGTACAAGTTGAGGTTGAGTTCGGCAACGCACGGACTTATTATCAAGACTACATCAAATTTTTGTTGGCATTTCAACAGAGGACGACAAAACTTGGCGTGCTCATTGTGCCTACCGAAAATTTTGCCCATAATCTATGTCTGGTCGGACAAGAGAAGGCAAAAGAAAAGGGCAGAAAATCATACAGTGGCATGATACATATGGAGAAGGTCCGGCGTGAACTTCCATTCTTATCTTTTATGTTGAATATGCCGCTTGCGATTGCCAGTATCGATGTTTACTGCAGAACGGGATAAACATGTGACGGATGTTCCGATCAGCATACAGAGATAATATCAATATAAACAAAGTGTTCACCTTCTCTTACTCCGGGATGGTCCTGTTTCTGAGGCACATTTTTTGAGCACTAAATCCCCACGGTTTCGACGATTGCTTGAGCACTACATTGAAGCCGATCGAATTGTAAAAGATAGTAGAAGTAGAAAATGATGCTTGTCGATTTTATTTACTAAAAATTTAGCGCCCAGAAATAACAAACAAAAATACAACAAAGCAATAAAGATCATTTATTATTTTCTCCCGGGCCGTGAATTTCAGCACCCTAAACGGGATTCTCGAAGCAAGTGAAGGATTTGATCCCGCATGTTGAAT
>JAFGFY010000080.1 GCA_016930795.1 Deltaproteobacteria bacterium | reverse complement strand
GTCATTAAGAAAAGACCTGCAACCTATGAACCGGTCGCTATTCAATTTACATTCTTATGATTGCTTTGAGAAATTCCCCTTTCTCGGCCGCCTCTATAGCCTCATTTATCTTATCAAGTGGGTATTCCGCTTGTATCAGTTTGTCGACGGGTAACTGTCCTGCCCTGTACAGTTCAATGTATTTAGGAATGTCGTAGTGAGGTTTCAGTGTCCCTATTATCGAACCCATAATTGTTTTCTCTCCAACCAGTTGCACGGGATCTATAGTCGCCTTTTCTCCAAAGGGTACCGCACCAACGACAACCGATGTCCCACCTGGTTTCAATGCATCCAGACTCTGTGATATGGTTTCTCCCTTCCCGATTGCTTCGATGGCGAAATCTACTCCGCCATCAGAAAGAGCTCGGACACTCTCGACAACGTCTTCTTTGGATGCGTCAATGGTGTGAGTAGCGCCGAATTCTTTAGCAAAATTCAGTTTATGTTCCAGGACATCTATAGCGATTATCTTCATGGCTCCTGATAGTTTTGCAGCCATGATGGCGCCCATGCCGACAACACCGCAGCCCAACACAGCGACTTCTGCCGCCGGCCACACCTTTGCCCTGTTGAAGACGGCTCCGATGCCTGAAGCGGCGCCACAACATAAGGGGGTCAATTTGTCTATGTCCAAATCCTGAGGCATTTTGATTAAGAAGTCCTGGTGCGTAATAGCGTATTCGGCGAAAGAAGACTGGCAAAAGTAGCTGTGAATCGCCTCATCTCCTTTTTTCAGTCTGGTGGTGTGATCCCGCATGGTTCCACCGAACATCAAGAAACCGTTCAGCATACAGGCACCATAATATCCCTTTGCGCAGTTGGGACACTCTCCACAATAGACCAAAGCATTAAATAGCACCTTGTCTCCCTGTTTCAAACCGGTCACCCCGACGCCGACTTCTTCAACGACTCCAGCTCCCTCATGTCCCAGAACAACGGGCAAGGGTGGTGGGAACCCACCAAGAAAAGCCGATATATCCGTGTGACATAACCCTACAGATGAGATTTTTACCTTTACTTCTCCGGCTTGAGGCGTATTAATTTCAATATCCTCTATAGTCAAAGGTTTTCCGTATTCCCTCATGACTGCAGCTTTCATTTGTTTATCCTCCTTATTTGTTTGATTGAGATAAACACTTGCCATACAGTGGTTGTATCACAAGCTCTTAGAATCCTGTTGAAACCGTTCCCCTTCTTACGCCGGACGCGTATTGATTCGCTTAACGTCCCGATCCGATCGTCCAGCCATTGCCCAGCCCATACGGCAAGGTCACAAATGGAAGCGCTTCAACGTGCTGGATGAGGCCGTTTCTTATCGCGAAAGTCTCCATGGTTACGAGATTCAACAGCATTCCCGGTGGCGCATCAGGAGCGCCCCTTCGAGTCCCGTCGTGGACGAACAAAGGAAAGGTGCCGACTATCTGTTTCTGTTCATCGATAATCAGGGCGCGTCGTGGCCGGATACGTGTCATATGGGCAAATGTTTTTTCGTTGACCTGCTCTTCACAGGTTAGCATACTGAATCGAAGCATCTCACGCCCCATTTCCGTATCGGCCGTCGGTATAAAGGGGGCCGGCATCATGCGGCCGCCTGGGGGTGGATTATTCACGGTTTGATACCCGTTTTCATGTCGCACACAATCGTCGGAAAAGGCCCCGATCTTCCCATTATCCCCTTCCAGAGCGTCAAAATAGGAATTGGCTACCCTGAAAAGGAGGTCCCGGGAGAGCCGCTCTTCTGATGGAACATCCGTGGTCAGAACGGGTACGGGGGTAGTCAGAAGCGGGATCGCGGCCTTGTCTATCTCCCGATCGTACAGGTGCTCGATCTCCTGGATTTTACCCCGGTCCACTTTCAAGCGTACGGCAACCAGGGCATCACGGCCACCGATCTTTAGCCTGGCCTGCTGGGCGACCTGGCCGGCAACAGGATCAGCAACATATATTTTGAATTCCGTGGGTTCCGTTTTAAATCGCCACAGGACACCTTCCCCGACATCCATAACGCCGGTATTCTCCGTCATTCGCACGTCCATGGCCAGTGGGGGTACCACCCCGGGATCGTGCTGAAAGATCGCGTTCATATACCCGTCCATAATTTCGATCAGGCATTGTCTATCGCACTTGTTAATACTGCCCGGATCCCATTCAGGCTCTGCGGCTGATAAAGCATGGACGGCCGATACGGCCCAGAGTATAGTCATTGCAGCCCGCAATGCGTGTCGATGGCGGAACTTCCATTTTAAACTAAATGACGTTATCATCTTGCCTTACCTCCTTAGTGATAGATTGTCGAGTGATTACCCTGCCCTTCTGCACGAATTTGCGGCAAAACCATGAGAACCGAGGTCCGGTCATTTTCTTTGGCCTGAATTTCTCACCGAGTTTCTGCTTCTGAGGGTCCCCGCCCGTCTTCACAGCCTCGTCAGGAAACCTTGTGGGAAATATAGGCTTGCGCGCATAGGTTTGGTTGTTTCTGATTTGTTAGAGACTTGCCTTTTCAGCAAAGAAATATAAGGGAAATGATGTTACGTGTCAAGATCATATCATACACGCCATATTCTAAATGATGCCTCACCGGTACATGCCTTGACGATTCAGCGTCTAGGCTGAGAGTTGTTATACCGGATTTATGAACCGGGTGATCAGGAATGATGGTTTATGAGTTCCTTATTAATGGCCGATCCCAGTTCTGCTAGGGTAAACGGCTTTTTGATGTACTGACCAGCCCCTAATTTCTGTATGGCGACGACATCCTCTGTCTCGGAAAACCCACTAACAATAACAGCCTTTTGTTTTGGATAGATTTTCATTATCTGTTCGTATGTCTCTCTTCCGTTTATGCCGGGGTCCATGATCATATCAAGCAAAATCAAGTCGACCCTGTTTTTCTTCAGATACGCAATGGCCTCTTCCCCGCTTGATACTGAAGCATATTGATACCCAAGAATATCAAGCATCTCACAGGATATCTCTCTCTGGCTTTCTATATCATCTATGACAAGGATTTTTTCTCCCCTGCCCTTTATCTCTTCAAGCATGACAGACGCTATTTTATCAAGGATTTCATTCCTCGTTATAGGAAAATAGAGATCAAATTGTGTTCCGCTCCTATCGCTAACCACGTCTATATACCCCAAATGGTCCTGGACAATATTCCAGACGACCGTCAAGCCTAAACCGGTACCACTGACACCCATGACTTTTTTAGTAAAAAATGGCTCAAAAATTCTTTCCAGGTTATTCAATGCTATCCCTGAGCCTTCATCCGACACGGACATCACGACATATTCTCCGGTTTTTACCTCTTCATACCTGCTAATAGGCTTGTCAAGGTAAATATTTCTTGTGGAGATATTGATATTCCCTTTACTCTCAATCGCCTCGGACGCGTTGGCCACAAGGTTCATGATGACTTTCTTAATATGAATGGGGGATCCCTCAATATTAAAAAGACTAGGAAAAAGGTCTGTATTTATGCTTACTGTCGGATGATATTCTTGAAGTTTCATGAATTCCGGTGAAGATAAGTATTCATCAATGATATCATTCATATTTAATGGCTCTTTGGTCATAACAGCGCCACGCGCAATGGACAGGAGGTCTTGAACAATGGCGACTGCCTTCTCCCCCGATTGCTGTATCGTTTCAATGGATTTTCTCATCTTACTGTCTTCGGGTAGATCTAAAAGCAGCAATTCGGGATAGCTGACTATCCCGGATAAAACGTTATTCAGGTCATGGGCAACACCTCCAGCCAAAAGTCCAAGAGATTCCATTTTCCTCGCTCTGGCAAGCTTTTCTTCGCTTTCTCTTAATCTTTCCTGTGCCAATTTCCACTCGGTTATATCCTGATTCACGCCGTATGCCTTTATGGGGATCCCTTTGCTGTTTCTTTGAAGTAACATTTGCACCATGACATATCCCATGGTTCCGTCCGCATAGAACATCCGGTGTTCATCTCTCTTAAACGCTGGGGCATCAGGCTCCATGGCCTTTTTAAAATTCTCTTCGATAAAATGAAGATCATTGGGATGAACAAAGCGACGTCCATATTCCTCGGAAGTCATTTTATAACCGCCCATTTCTTCGACGGTTGTGTGATAGATTCTATAGAAATGGTCATTCAATAAAAATTCCCCTCTTTCAATATCAACCTCCCATGGCCCCAGGTGGGCAAGGTCCACGGCAGTGGTCAACTGAGCCTGGAGTTTTTCCTGTTCTTCTTCAACCTTCCTGCGCTGTATAGCGCTGGTAAATGTCTCCCCAATGATGCGAAGAATGACGATTTCCTCGTCAAGCCATATTCTCTTTTCATTCGAAACACCAAATCCCAGGAATCCTACAAGGTTTTCACCCTCCCTCATTGCCAGGACAATTAATGATTTGATGTTGTGATTTCTAAAAAGCTCTTTTTCCATGTGTGCCTCGGAAGGCAGTTCTTCAACACCCGTTATATGAACAATATCCTGGGATCTGATCTGTTTGGCAAACCATGGTGATTCCGTTTCAAGCCGAATAGCCTTCAGGTTATCTATTTGCGGCACTGTATGATCAGCGCACCACTCATTGGTATTATCAACCACTTCTCCGTCAGGATGAAAAAGGAATAGGTTAATCCGATCAACCCCTGATTTCTTTCCGATAGAAGCAAGCGCTTCATCAATATAGGAATTTATTTCATGGTGGCTCATGCCGATGAAACCGGAAGATATCTCACCTATGAGGCGTTCCAATTCTGAACGCCTGGCAAGGCTCTCCTCAATCTTCTTTCGCTCAGTAATATCACGGCCAACACCAAGGACGCCGAAAAGTGTCCCGTCACTCTGGTACATGGGCGTCTTTATGGTTTCCAGAATCTCCCGGTGACCGTCGCTGGCAAATGTAATCTCTTCTTCATTTCTACTGGGACGGCCTTTTTCAATCACGGTCCGGTCATGCCTGGCAAAAAAATCTGCCAGTTTTTTGTCAATAAAATCATAGTCTGTTTTCCCGATAATCTTTTCCTCATTTGCTCCAAAAAAATCTTCAAACCTTGAGTTACAATAAAGGTACTTTCCATGCTCATCTTTCAGCCATATGAGATCCGGAATGGTGCTCATCAGAGTACGCAGATACATCTCGCTCTTTTTCAGTGCTTCTTCCGATTTTTTACGTTCGGTGACATCAAATATGAGTGACAACATAACCGGTTCCCCTCCAAGCATGATCTTGGTCAAATGGACTTCACTATCATATACGGATCCGTCCTTCCGCCTGGTTAAGATATCAAGGGCGAATGATGTTCCCAGTTCCATCCCGTCCCATAGTTCTCTAGCTGCATCATAATGGAATTCTGGACCGGCAGCATCCATTACAGTCATATTATATAGTTCTTCTCTGGTATATCCAGTAACCGCGCATGCCTCATCGTTCACCATGAGGTGATTTCCTTCAAGGTCATGGACAGAAACGCTACCTGGCAGGTTCTCCAGGACGGTCCTAAACCTTTCTTCACTCTCCCTTAGAGCGGTTTCAGTCTGTCTCCTGCTCCTTAGCTCCTCTTCCAAATGCTCTTTTGCATGCTGCAATTCAGAAGTCTGGATTTTGAGTTTTTCGATGGTAGAATCCATGGAGTAATGCAATCTGCCCAGGCCAAGAACCAGAACAGCAGTAAAAAAGACATAACCAGCGCCAGTTATAATCCATGACGACAAAGCCAGGGCATATTCATCAAACGAAAAATTATAGGTCATCCATTCCATGCGAAGTAGGATAGCTCCGATGAAAATGATGATCATGTTAATGACAGTAGTCAAAATAGCTGATCTTATCCCAAAAAAAGCAGTAACAAGGATGCCGCAGAATATAAAGAAGGGAATTCCCATACCTATAAGTCCCCATTTGAATAATGAAGTTGCAGCAATGACCAGTGTGCAGCAGATGATGATTAGCGCCTTGGGTTTAAAGGATATTTTTCTGTGAAATACAAATAGGATTACATAGATCAGGTATACCATAGAATGTGATAGCAATATCGGTAAATCACCCACAGACAAATAACGCAGGTAGGTGATAAAGATTACAGGAGCACCCAGGATAGCAACAGAACTCAGGATAGTGTTCATAAATCTGCCCCTGATATCATCTATTGATTCATTACCTAAATCCGATAGTCCCATTGGATTGTTCGAGGAAATATTAGCAATCATAATCACTACTCCAATGAAAATTAAAATTTCCACTCCTGATTTTTGGCTTTTTCACCCCAAATGATAATGTCTTTTAAAAAAATTTTTTCCAGTGTTCTTGCGGCGAGCAGGATATAAAAGGATGTGGAGGAATTTCAAATTCATATCATTCCTTTCGTCATCAAACCTCGCGTTTAACATGTCCTTCTTTTGCCATCTTATACTAACATATTATTGATCTTTGTTGAACCGCAGTGAGTTGAGTTGATAAGAAGTCCGTTTTTGGGGTATGAGTACAGGAGATGTATAATTTGTGTGTCTGGCGAAAGATAAACACATGGTGTTGTAGGTGAATCTCGTGAGGTGAAAATATAAGGCGCCACAGCTCAAAATAGCCACGATACAGCTCGACACTACTTGGGTTGTGCTTTGTTTTTCCTTGACTCGCGAGGAGTCTCCTTCTATTCTCACCCCCTGGGAAAGCGAGTTCATATCAATCCGGTTATAGCCGATTACTCAACACGGCAAAACAATGGATAAAAAGATCTCAGCAATTATTCTATCTGCCGGCTTTTCTTCGCGTATGGGCCGGTTTAAACCCCTCTTACCCCTTGGCAATGAGACGATCCTTGAGCGGGTCATCCGTGTATTTAGGAAGGCTGGAGTGGGTGATGTGCGAGTCGTGGTCGGTCATCGAATGGGAGACCTCATACCGATGATCGAGCGTGCGAACGCGAGCGTTGTCATGAATCCCGACTATCCTACGGGTATGTTTTCTTCCGTACAGGCAGGCCTAAAGAGTATTCCAAGAAAGTCAGAGGCATTCTTTGTCCATCCTGTTGATATACCCATGATCTATCCGTCGACCATCAGTGAAATGATCGATCGTTATAACGCCCACGAAGGGATGATCATTTACCCATGCTATAGGGGCAACAGAGGGCATCCGCCACTGGTTCCGGGCAAATTCTCCAAAGCCATTACTCGCGCAAATATATCCGGAAAATTGAACGATGTACTCGCCTCTTTCAAAAGGGATTCAATAGATCTGGAAGTGGAGGATCCGAATATTCTCTTGGGGATAAACCACCCGGACGACTACACGGCAATGGTGTCCGGCTTAACCCATGGCAACATACTCACTCATGAACAAACCTGATGCCAAAATCAAGGACCCCATCTCTTGGCCGTAGAGGTTCACTTTATTAGGAATATCAACGGACGAGCATGGAGTCGATAAGGAGGTTATTTTTGGATAGGGATAAATTGACTGATAGAATGATTCCCGAACCCAACAAGAACATCAGGATCGCGCGGGAATGTGACGTTGTCGTTGTCGGTGGTGGTCCCGGTGGTATCGGCGCGGCTGTTGCCGCGGCTCGTAATGGAGCGAAAACCGTTCTTATCGAAAGATACGGCTATTTAGGCGGTATGGGCACAGGCGGTCTTGTAACCATCATTCCTTGTTTGTCGGATTTTAACGGCAATATGCAAATAGCCGGTATCAACCAGGAATGGATAGACAGGTTGGACAAACGTGAAGCCTGCAGCTACCCTCGCCAAGAAATCTGGGGCGCTGATGATCAACACCTGATTGAATATTGGAATGATCGTTCGTTTTTCTCTGTTCGTGAAGAAAAAATCGTGTACTCGGTCATCATAGACGCGGAAGTCTCCAAGTGCCTCTTAAACGACATGGTCAATGAGGCGAAAGTCAAGACCTATCTGCACGCTTGGGGAACCATGCCACTGATGGAAGGGAATAAGGCTGTTGGCGTGGTCTTCGAGAGCAAATCCGGCAGGCAGGCCATCATGGCAAAAATCGTTATTGATTCCACTGGCGACGGAGATTTGTTGCCTTTTACGCCGGCCGGTTTCGATACGGATATTGATCCCAAGATGAGGATTGCCAACCTGTCTCTCTGCTTCTGGATCGATAATGTGAATCTGCAGAAATGTGAAGATTTCAGAAGAGGGAACACGGCTGCCTGGAATCAGATGATGGAGGATTTGACAAGTCAGGGTGGAATAGCCGGATTTTTTAGAAGTAACCTGCCAAATCAGGAAAATGTTGTCTGGTTTCATCCCCGATACAGCTGCAAGAGCCAGATCGATCTGGAAGAGTTGACTCGCGTAGAGATGCTTGGACGTGAAAGGATGTTGTTGACGCACGATTACTTCAAGAAGAATATTCCCGGATTTGAGAGCAGCTTTATCGTGCTCTCCTCTCCCCAGTTGGGAACCCGGGGAGCGAGAAGAGTCCATGGCGACTATATGGTAACGGAGCAGGACCTGAATAACGATGAACCATTTGAGGATACTATTGCGGTGTTTCCGGATCTTGACCGGGGTAAAGCTTCCATTAAGCATCCATTAACGTATATCCCATATCGCTCCCTCCTTCCGAAGGGTGTGGACAATCTGCTGGTCGCGTGTCGGGCTTTTTCATCAGATCAGACAGCCAACAACTTTTTCAATCTCATTCCCCACTGTATCGCCATTGGTGAAGCGGCCGGCACGGCTGCGGCTTTGGCTCTAGATCAAAGTGTCGCGCCAAGAGACGTTGATTTAGCCGGCCTTCGCGCGCGGCTACTCGCCCAGAACGTGATCTTGCCGGGGTATCCTCGGAAAAACAGGGTCAAAAATCCTGAGGCATACACATATAGGGCTCCACGATTCGGTAGGCCACCACCAAAAGCGCCAAACGCGTCGAAGAGTGAGTAGGGAAAAAGGCTGGGGTCACAAATAAAGAACCGGAAATACACATTGCGGGACTATCCGGAATCATCCGAAAGAGACCAACAAAAAAGCGCCGGGAGAAAGAACATTTTCCCGACGCTTTTTCGATTCTCTATATCCCGCTACTCTGACGGGATATCATATCTGCTTGAGGTCTGTAGGCAAAACCTGCCCTTATTATTTAGAGTTCGCTACGCTTGGCAATAAATGTCATCGGTGGAGATTCTTGGTCAACAGTAGTGTCTTTAATCTTTAATAAGGATGCTCCTCCACTTTTATCTTGACTCGTCTTCATTGTAGAAGTGAGTTTTATAGTATCGCCATAGAATTCACCTTTATAATCGGTTGTGGTCTCCATATTGCCGAAACTTGTTTTAACCTTGAAGGAAAAATTGTTTCTTTCGATCTTACCATCTTTTATCTGTATGTTCTGGCCTCCGAATCCAGGAGTTGTACCTGTCAGTTTGTCGCCATCCGTTTCAAACGTAAAGCTCACCGGCATAGGTGGACCACCGCCAAAACCTGGGATTTCTCCATTCCATGTGCCATCAAGACCGGCATCATAGGCTGCCAGTAGATTCCCCCAATAGGTTGCCTTCTCTTCATCAGGAGTAATACCATACATACCTTTTGTATATATCTTGTTCAGCATTTCTCCTGATTTTTCATGCCCGAGCTTCGCGGCTTCTTCCAGCCATCCCAGACATACAGACTTATCCTGTTCTCCTCCCCAGCCCTTCAGACACATACCCGCGACATTGTACATAGCCCCTGTATCGCCCGCTCTGGCCACATCCATGCTTACGTCCAGCGCGCAAACCTGGGCCATATCATATCCCTGTTTCGCGGCCTCCATGATTAATGACAGGCCTTTGGTGAGATCTCTTTCGACTCCCTGTCCATTGACGTACATGACACCCAACCGGGTCTGAGCTTCCATATTTTTGGCTTCAGCCAGAGGAGAAAGCAATTCATAGGCTTTTGAAAAATCTTGATTATCCAATGCGGCTTTGGCGTCTTCGAGTTGGTCAGCATTTGAAGGGGCTTGAAAAACAAGACAGGATACCAAAAAAACGAATAAAAATCGGTTAAATTTCATTATGTTCCTCCATTCTCTATAAGATGTGTCAAATACTTGAGTAAACCTGTCTTATTTGCTTACAAATGTCAACAATTTTCTCATATCGTCTTTTTGTTATTGAGCCGGACAGTATGGCTCTTCCGGCTATTTATTTCAACCTCCCGGCTACATTCGACTCATGCCAGAAGTTCCTGCGCCCGGATCAGGCGATCCTGTACATGCACTCCATTAGGGCATTGGATAACACAACCAGAGCAATCGCTACACCTTACCGCCCTGATTTCCTTCGGCAATCCAGCAAAACTCGCGCGCGCCTGATGATAGTTGCCGCAATAATCATGGTATGCCAGAAAACGCAACATATCCGTCACGGGCAGGCCCTGCGGACATTTACCGCTGCATTCATAACACATGCGGCAATAGGAGGGCCGGATTTGTTCATTCATGACATATAATAACTTCTCATCTGAAGGCGTATAAGGTTCTGACATGGCCCTGAAATTCATCTCAAGCTCAGGAATCGTCTTCATATGTGGTACTGTTGTTCCTATGGCTGGATTATTCAGCACCCATTTAATCCCCGCGAGCGGTCCCTCACCGGTCTTGGCAGGTGGATTATCCAGCTTGGCCAAATTCAGGCCGGTCAAAGCAACGACAACCTTCATCGCTATGATTCCGATACCTGCGTCATGCAGCTTCTTGATCGCCCTGTCCCTGTAAAAGCCTCCAATAGGATGACTGTAGGTCGTCTGGATGACATCGAATGTCTTCGTTTCCAGAACAAAATCAACCATTCTGTTCGGATCGTGGCAACTGAATCCAACAAAGCGCGCCTTTCCCGATTTCTTGCACTCCAGCATGGCTTCGAGCGCCTCATCCGGAATCGACGCCGGAGTATCCCTTGCATGCAGATGCCAGATATCGACATAGTCCGTACCGAGGGCCTTGAGGCTGGTATCCAGATCATTCAGGATGTCTGCTTTCCTTCTTGAAGGAGACTTAGTGGCAATGATAATCTTGCTTCGATCCCGGCCTTTTACGACACCTGAAAAGATCTTCTCGCTGTCGCCGTAATCCCTGGACGTATCATAGTAATTAATTCCCATGTCCAATGCACGGGCGACTACCTCAGTCACGGGCACAAAGCCGATCCCATAACCCACCCCTGAAACCTTGAGGCCTGTTTTGCCCAAAGTACGATAAACAACCCTATTGGGAGTTTCCTGAAGCTCGGTCGTTGGGCCTTTAGTCGATACACACCCGGCAGCCGGCAACAGCAACCCGGCACCCGCGGCCTTTAGAAAATTCCTTCTTGATAGGTTTTGACTCATAATACCTCCTTTCTTGGTCAAATGATGGAGAATTCCTTTTTTATTAAACCCCAGCTAACATTTACCCAAGGCCTTTAAAACTTTATCCGGTGTGGCGGGCGGCTCAACCCACTTTCCTATGGCATTGGCTACCGCGCAGACAGGGAGCAGGGGGGCGGCCATACAGTGACTGATGCCCGTCGCGCCGTAACACGCGTTACCGCCTCGAGTCTCCACAGCATACGTATCGATCGGCCC